>JAVEVM010000469.1:0-4150 GCA_034005055.1 Desulforhabdus sp.
TTCGCTTCCGGATAATCTCAATGAAGTAGACCTGATCTCCTTTTCCGGTCACAAATTTCACGGCCCGAAGGGGGTAGGGGGCCTGATCATTCGAAACGGAGTGTTTATCGAGCCTCTCATCCGAGGTGGTGGACAGCAAAATAATCTTCGCTCCGGCACCTTAAATATACCCGCAATTGCGGGAATCGGTGCTGCTGCCAATAAGTGCGGGGAGCTTCTTCAGGAGAGACGGCACGAGGCTGTTCGGGCCGTCCGGGATCATTTTGAGGAACGTATTTGCTCGGTTTTTCCAGGTGCGCTCATCCTGGGAAGACAGGCCCCAAGGCTTCCTAACACTAGCTTCTTCGGAATTCCAGGAACGGATGGCGAAGATCTTGTACTCGCTCTCGCCGCCAAAGGCATTGCAGTCAGCAAAGGGTCCGCATGCTCGGCGCAAAGTATCGAGCCATCAAGGACCGCAGCAGTCATGGGATATAGCTACGAGGAAGCCTCCTCTTTGATGCGATTTTCCGCGTCATCCGAAACAACGCATGATGAAGTGGACCTGCTTGTCACTGAGCTAAATGAACTTTGCTCTTGAGTTCCATTGCTTATAGTTTTTGAGGTGCCTGCGTGAAACCGACAGATGAGCAAGAAGCTGTACTCGCCGCCGACGGTCGAATCATTCGAGTTAATGCGCGAGCAGGAACGGGCAAGACCACAACGCTGGTAATGCTTTCCGAGAAAAACCGGCATCAAAGAATCCTTTATTTGGTGTTCAATAAAAGAGCCAAGGAGGCCGCACAGCAAAGGTTCTCTAGAAACGTACAAGTGCACACTATCCACTCTTTCGCCTTCCGGCACCAGGGGCGGAACTGGAAAGAAAACCTTGGCAGCTTCTCTGTTGCAGATATGCTGCCTATGTTCGGCAGGGGAAAGGTCGCACATCTACTGGCTGCAATGAGCCATCAATTTTTGACATACTTTTTGAATTCACCTTTCAACAAACTTGAAGACGCACCGGAATCCTTTATTAAATACTTACCCAAGGATGCGGCGGTAATATTTCAAAAGTACACCGAAAAGATCATTCGATCCTGCAGAGAAATCGCAACCGAATGGTATCATCGAAAAAGAGATTGTCCTCATGATTTTTATCTGAAGCTTTTCCACCGGCCGGGGGCATTTGAAAGAGAGCTCAATCGGTTCGATATGGTGCTGGTTGATGAGGCGCAGGATCTTTCTCCGATCATGCTCGATGCATTGGAAAAGTGCCGCGGCCGTATCGTTCTTGTCGGAGACACCCACCAGCAGATCTATAGCTTTCGCTATGCGTTGGATGCCATGCGAAGGCTCCGGTGTGATCAAGAACTGCAACTGACATTGAGCTTTAGGTTTGGCAGTGCAATTGCTGATCTCGCCAACCTATTCATTGGCGAAGCGAAGAACGATCTCAAGTTTAAGATCTCGGGAAACCCGGGAAAATCCTCACGGGTTTCCGTCTCTCCCGGGATCCCATTCCCATCATCTAAAAATTCAACGAGTGCGATTTTGAGTCGTACCAATCTGGCCCTTTTTGCCGGCGCCATGCGAATGAGGGCCGAGAAAAAAAACTTTCGTTTTGAGCGAGACCTCCAGTCTGTTCTGTTCCGGACACTTGACGTTTATTGGCTGTCCCGGGAACAAAAAGGCAAAATCAGGGATAAGCTTATAGCCACTTTTGGATCCCTTTCTCATTTGCAAGAGTACGCGGAAACCATGAATGATTTTCAGCTCCTGGGAATGCATCAAATAGTCAAAAGATATGGCAACGATTCGTTTCCTTCCGTGGTTTTTGAAATGTCTGATATTTCGCGCGGCAAAAACGGGAACGATAATCAGCATGGCGTGGTCCTCTCGACGGTGCATTCCGCAAAAGGGATGGAATACGATCAGGTCTATATAAACGGCGATGTTGCTGAAACGCTTGCTGCGACAGAGAGAGGCGATTCGGAGCAATTCGAGGAAGAAGTCAATGTCGCTTATGTGGGTTTCACACGAGCCGGCAAACAGCTCTACTTGCCCCCTGTCTTCCAGACATTATTGACAAAGCGATGGAGAAATCATTTGCGAACCTTGGGAGAAAGGCCGACATCAGAGCAAACTAAAAGCGGCGTTAGGAATGGCGGGACTTCGATACGTTATCCAACTCGCAGTTCTCACACAATGAAACAATCGAAACCTGCAGGACTACGTTTTTCGATCCGTCTAGGTGATAGAGTGCAAACGCCCAATGGACCAGGCCAAGTCATCGAGATTTCGCGAACACAGTGCCTTGTAGACCTTGAAAACCAACCGGCAAGGATTTGGCTGCGACACAATGATTTGAAAGTCTAGTTTCGCTCATCTTTCCTCGCGGTTGAGCATCTTGAGGGTTTTTACTGCGGACGTTTCCGGAATTGCCTGAAAGAATGCGAACCAATTTGCGGATTTTTAAATGATAAGCACACTTTAGTTGATAGACCCGCCGCAGGCGGGGAAATGGGACACAAATCACTTAGCATGAAGAATATGCTTGAGTTGACTTATGTTACAAAACGTTGTTACTTATTGTCGGTACTTAATTATATCTACCGACAAATGGTAAATTCTTGCGAGGATTTGATATGCCTTCAGCGGCCACTGATCGAGTCGTTAAGCTTGTGAAGAAAGCGGGGATTTTGCGCCCGCGAGACCTGGATCCGCATGGCATCCCTCGCGAATACCTCATGAGGCTATACCGCAGGGGCTTGGTGCGCCGAGTAGGGCGAGGTCTTTACACCCTGGCCAATGCTGATGCCGGCGAACACTATAGTCTGGCGGAGGCTTGCAAACGAATTCCCCAAGGCGTGGTTTGCCTCATCTCAGCCCTTCGTTTCCATGGATTGACTACTCAGGCGCCGTTCGAAGTCTGGATGGCTATTGATGTGAAAGCAAGAAAACCAAAGAAAGACAATCTCCCGCTGCATATTGTGCGATTCTCCGGGAAATCCCTTCGCACCGGGATTGAAGAGCATGCCATCCAGGGGGTCCCCGTTAGGGTCTATAGTCCAGCCAAGACCGTAGCCGATTGCTTCAAATATCGCAACAAAATCGGGCTCGATGTTGCGCTGGAAGCCCTTCGAGAGTGCTGGCGAGAGCGGCGCTGCACCATGGATGATCTCTGGTATTATGCCAAAATATGCCGAGTTGCCAATGTGATGAGGCCTTACTTGGAGTCGCTGCCTTGACCCAGTCCCGACCCCGCAATCTGGGAGCATCCATTCGGCAGCGGCTTCTTGATCTTGCCAGGAAGAAGTCCGAAGTTTTCGACCTGGTGCTCACTCGCTATGCCCTGGAACGGTTGCTGTACCGGATAGGTCAATCTCCATGGAAGCAAAGATTTTTGCTAAAAGGCGCTATGCTTTTCACCCTCTGGTATGATGCTCCATACCGGCCTACGAGGGACCTGGATCTGCTCGCCTTTGGTCAGTACGATATCGAACACCTCACAGAGACCTTTCGTGGCCTGTGCGAAATCCCTGTTGAAGAAGATGGCCTCGCGTTCATGAAAGAAAGCGTTCGTGGCGCTGAGATCAGAGGAGAGAACGAGTATCATGGAGTGCGGATCCGGATGACAGCAGCTCTTGCCGGCGCGATGATTCCCCTGCAGGTTGATGTGGCATTTGGAGATGCTGTCGTGCCGGCTCCTGAAGAAGTTCGCTATCCAACGATTCTTGACCTGCCGCCACCACAAGTTCTGGCATATTCTCGATACTCGGTCGTTTCAGAAAAATTCCAGGCGATGGTCATGCTGGGAATTGCCAACAGCCGCATGAAAGATTTCTACGACATCTGGACGCTCGCGCGCGAGTTTGACTTTGATGGCCTGCTCCTCAGCCGGTCAATTGCCGCGACGTTTGAGCGGCGTCGCACAAACTTGCCCGCAGAAGATCCACTGGCACTCACGAATTCCTTTTCACAGGACCGCGCAAAGGCAACCCAGTGGGATGCTTTCTTACACAAAAATCGCTTGTCGACAGAGAAGCTATCTTTCCCGAATGTCACCGCGTTCTTGAGAGATTTCCTCATGCCCCCAGTTCTTTGCATTCAAGAAGGCGCGGAGTTCAACATGATTTGGTCCGCTTCCGGTCCTTGGAAACCCGGCGCGATG
>JAVEVM010000470.1:0-4145 GCA_034005055.1 Desulforhabdus sp.
AAGGATGCGAGTGAACTTAACATTAAGCTCACCCTGATGTTTTCTCCCAGCTGGGCAAGATATATCGGCGAAGATCAGATGAGAACCGATGAGATCCAGGCGTGGAGAACGCTGGGGCATGAGATAGGAGCTCATCATCACAGCATCTATCATGGCAACTGGGACGGATATACCAACTACCCGCCCTGGCTTGCCGAACTGCAGCGCTACGAGGAAGGCCGGGTAGTACCGGAAACATACCTCGGCACGCTCGATCTCTTCATGGACAGCCTGGCGTCGCTGGGGCCTATCCGGTCGGGCTGTGTGAACGAGGAGGAAGACAAGGTGGAAATGCCTGAGGGCATCATCTACTCGACCTGTTCGGGTTACGCCAACTTCGGGTCGCCGGGAAGATTAATGAGCGACTTTGATGAACCTCTCAAGGGTCGCAACGAATATGTGACGGTGGGATGGTGGAACGGAGCTTTGCGAAAATGGCTGGCCCATTATCTGATGCCTTCAGTTAACGAGCTGCACAGGGTGCGTGAGGTTTTCGCGGATATGGGGCCGGATGAAGCCTACGGAGTGGTTTTGCACGCATCGCCGAAAAACATGGCGGCCTATTACGGCTATCTCGAGTTTGTGCATGCAGAAGATCCGCTCGGCTTTAAAAGCAGAACCGTTACCGAGATCATCGAGGAGCAACTTCTGCCCGAACGTTTCATTGAAGTTCCGCAGTTTAGTGAATGACCGGGTGGGATTACAGTTTTGGAGGCTTGATCTCACTATTGAGGGCTACCGGCAGATTTTGGAATCAGCGGTTTGAGGAAATCGTAGGCGCGCTTTGCCGCCCATACGCCGTTATGGCTGTGGCGGCTCAGCTCCACATGAAGACCGCCGCGGTAGCCGACCTCGGCCAACGCTTCCATGATCGGCGGAAAGTCCATTTCGCCTTCACCGAACATCAAATGCTCATGAATTCCCTGGCGCATATCTTCGATGTGGACGTTGACGATCCGGTGCCCCCAACGCAAGATGTGCTCAGCTATGGGCGTTTCGCCCGTGCAGTGCAAATGGCCTAGATCCAGGGTAAGATGAAAATAAGGAGAGTCCAGGCGGTCGAGCAATCTTTCAAAGCGTTCCAGGTTGTCGATGAACATGCCCGGCTCCGGTTCGAACCCGATTGTCACCGCGCGCCTATCGGCATAGCTCAGTACCCGTCCGAGTCCTTCCGCAAGCCTGGCAAGCGCTTTCTCGGCAGTAATGGCCTCATGCAGGATTCCGGACCAAATCGAGACACAGTCGCTGCCGAGCTGATCGGCAATGTCGATGCATCGACAATAGAAATCAACCCGCTGGTCTCTCTCATCAGGATCGGGATCCATTAAAGTCGGGGCATGCTTGACGCGTGGGTTGAGCAGGAACCTGGCTCCCGTTTCGACAACTGAGCGCATTCCGTGGCTCCGCAGCCTCGTCTCGAAGCGTGCAAGCTGCTCTTCGAGCCGATCTTCGTAAGGATTTAATGCATAGTGATCGATCGTAACAGCGATGCTCGCGTAACCGATCTCAGCCAGGATTTCGATTGCGTCCAGTAAGTTGTGATGTGCCAGGCCATTGGTGTTGTAACCGAGCAGCATAGTCTCTTCAACGCCTTGAATCGGGTTCATTTGCCCGCGGCCTGGCTTACCGCCTTGATCAGTCCCGCCGCTTGTGCATTCTCGACGGCATGGCGCACCAAAATATCCGTAGAATTGACCTGCTTGCCGTAATACGCTTCGTTCAAACTGTCGCGCGTGGCGACCACGGCTCCATCGACCGAAACGCCGCCGTAGAGTCCTTTGGATCGGGAAAAGCTGATGATGTCAGCGCTAAGATTAGCGGTGGCAGCCGCAGCTCCGGCTCCAACAGGTCCCATCGCCACTCCGACGTCACCCCCAAGTTTGAGACTGTCCGACAGAAAGGCTGTAACACCTCGATCGGTCATCGCCAGCAGCACGACTTCGGAAGCGGTTCCGCCCGCCTGTAAACCAAAGCTCGCCTCGCCTATGGTGTAGAAGGCCGGGCCGTGCCAGTTCCGGGTTTTGGCATCGCGCGCCAACAGCACACCGCTGCCGCCGGATGCTCCCACGATGAAAGCGCCTTTCAGCACCTGGGGCGCGATGAAGACCCCTTTAGCCTTCTTAAGCAGGTTGCGAAAGGCATCCATTTCTTTGGCGTCCTGGAAGTTCTCCAAGCTCATTCTGGCCTTTTCCACGAGCTGTTTGGCGTCGCTGGCATCATCGGCCGAAACGGATGCCACCGTGGAGAGAGCGAGCACACTTGCAAACAGAATAACAAAAAGAGGGGCAATCTTTCCGCGCGATTCTTTCATCTTCTTCTTTTCCTCAAGCTGGTTTGTTAAGAGCTGCCGCTTTACGACGTTCCCGCCGATCTTGTGCCAAGCTAGTTTGCGTTCTTTTTGCCGTCATGGCAATCTATTTCTGATTGCGGTTGCATGGAATGTTCCGTTCTCTCTGGCGCCAATGCAATACTTCACCTCCATGTTTCACTTGAATATACCGGCCACTAAGGGTAAAAGCGAAAGGTGTTGTTGCAGCAATCAGCACTTCTAAACTGAGTAAATTCTGCGGAGCCGAGGGGGAGCAAATCAACAATGATCACCAGGCAAACATCAATTAGTCTATTATTTTCCGCATTATGTCTGTTGGGCATTTTTCTGGCGGCAGGGAACGAAGCGGCCGCGGGAGAACCTGCGATCGACGGCTGGCAGAAGGGGGCACCCTACCACAAACTTTACGACCCCCAAGTATACACCTCTTTCAAGGGAACCGTTGAAGACATCATCGATGTTGTTCCTCTAAAGGGTATGGCTCCCGGCACCGGACTCCTGGTGCGCACCAGCAAGGGGCAACAGATCCAGGTCCATCTTGGCCCCAAATCATTTGTCGATGTGACACCCATAGGATTGAAAAAAGGTGACAAGGTCAAGGTGATGGGCGTCTATGCGAGCGCTGATAAAAAGAGATTTTTCATCGCTTCGAAAGTAAAAAAAGGCGAATTTGTCCAGGTCAAGCTGCGCAGGACTAGTGATGGTGTTCCATTTTGGGTGATGACGATGGATGAGCTGGCCGAATTCACAGCGGAATTCGGGCCTCCCACTCCGGAAGAGCAGGCGAGAGGCGGGCCGAGATATTTTACCACCGAGCCTTCGACTCAACCGACGCGCAAACGAGGCCCGGAGTTTCTAAATGACAAGATACGTTGATTGATGTTCGGTATTTTTATCTTCGTTTTCGCTTCCGTTGCCGGCTTCGCATCTACAATAATCGGGGTACGATCTCAGCGGATTTGCCCAATATGCTCAAATCATAAGCTCCGGAATAAGGAGTGGCTTCAAGATTTATTTCGACCACAAAAGCTCCCGCTTTCTTGGCATGAATCCCCATTGAAGCTGCCGGCTGCACCGTGGCGGAAGTGCCGATGATCAGCATCATCTGAGAGTTTTCTATCGCCGCGAGAGCTCTTTCCAGGGTTGCGGCATCGAGCGCCTCACCGAACCACACTACATGAGGTCTAAGCATAGCCCCGCAGGAAGTACAAAACGGAGGGGCCAAGAGAGGCACGGTGCAATTTTCAACTACCTTGCGGCAACTCGTGCAGCGCACCCGCCAAATGTTGCCGTGCAGTTCCAATACATTGCTGCTGCCGGCTGCCTGATGCAAGCCGTCAATGTTCTGAGTCACCAGCAAGAGTTGAGGCTTGCGATTTTCCAGATCGGCAAGAGCCAAATGGGCTGCATTGGGGTGCAGCGGGGCCAGCAGTTGTCGCCGCCAGTCGTAGAATTCCCAGACCAGCTGCGGATCTCTCATGAAAGCTTCCGGTGTCGCCAGGTCAGTGGCTCGGTACTGTCTCCACAAGCCGTCCTTGCCCCTGAACGTCGGGACTCCCGACTCGGCAGAAATTCCGGCTCCAGTCAAAACAACCACCCGCTCACATGCGGCTAGGTGCCGTTTCACGATGTCTATTTTCTCTTCCGTGGTTTTCTCTCTCATTTGCACCTCACAATGCTATGGATCGATGTCTATGCTTTATTGCTATGAGAGTAGCCGAGGGTATGCTTTAATTGTGTCGGAGTGAGGGCTCTCGATCTATCCTCTAGTTGGAAA
>JAVEVM010000471.1:0-4143 GCA_034005055.1 Desulforhabdus sp.
GCGAGCAATGTTAGCCTCCCGGATTAGTTCGCACGCCAGAAACTTGTTCAGAGGCGGTAAGGCAACCGCCGGAGTACTCTTTACCTCGACATCGGTGCCGCCCAAGCCAAACGTAATCACAGGGCCAAATGCGGGATCGCTGCTCACGCCGATCATAAGCTCGCGACCATGACGTTTAACAATCATCGGTTCGATGGAAACACCGTCCAAAAGGGCGTCTGGACGCTTTTCCCGCGCGTTATTCAGGATGTCCTGGTATACGGCGCGCACTTCATATGCATCTCTCAGATTGAGAAGCATTCCACCCACATCACTCTTGTGCGTAATATCGTGCGCATTGACCTTCATGGCCACGGGAAATCCCACCTGCTGGGCGATGAGGAGCGCCTCTGTGGGCGAACGGGCAATTACTGTCTGGGCAACGGGAATACGGAAAGCCGCAAGAATTGCTTTGGATTCCATTGCCGTTAATACTGTGCGGCGCTCCTGTATTGCTCCTTCGATGATGAGCCGCGCGCTTTCCATGTCCGGTTCAAAATAATGCAAAAGCGGTCCGGGCATTTGACGCAGCAATTGCTGGTTGCGGTAATAGGCTGAGAGATGGGAAAAGACTTCCACCGCGGGTTCCGGGGTGCGAAAGTGAGGAATTCTTGCCTTGACAAAGGCTTCACGCGCCGAAGCAACTTGAGCTTCACCCATCCAGCAAGCAAGGAGCGGCTTGCAGTGTTTTCCGGCAAGCGCTATCAACTCTTGCGCAGATTCGAGCGGCGCGGACATGGCCTGTGGGGTGAGTATGGTGAGCACACCATCCACGTTTTCATCCTCGAGGCAAGCTTTCATGGCGTTATGGTAGCGATCTGCTCCGGCGTCCCCAATAATGTCAACAGGGTTGCCGTGCGACCAGTTCGGTGGCAAATGCTGATCGAGGTACTGAAGGGTGGCGTCAGCGAGAGGCGCGAGAACAAGTCCGAGATCAGCGGCACGGTCGGCAGCCATTACACCAGGCCCTCCGCCATTGGTGACAATCGCAAGCCGATTGCCGAATTGGCGGAAGTTGAGCGATAGCGCCTTTGCCGCCGTAAAGAGCTGCGTTACGGTTTGCACCCGCACTGCGCCGACGCGGTTGACGGCGGCATTAAACACGTTATCCGCCCCAACCAGCGCAGCCGTGTGCGAAAGTGCTGCCTTCGCTCCGGCTGGGTGGCAGCCCACCTTGACGAGAATCACGGGTTTGATACGGGTTGCCGCTCTCAGTGCGCTCATGAATCGACGAGCATCCCGAAGATCGGCCACGAGATAGTCAAGAATTTCTCCGAAATCCACCTCGGTCGACGAACCCATCGACACGATGCTCGAAAAACCCACGTCGTTGTTTTGCGCCCAATTCAGAATAGCGGTGCACAGTGCACCGGACTGTGAAACGAAGGCGATGCTGCCGCTGTTCGCACCGCCCTTGTAAAAGGTGGCATTCAACCCGATTGCCGGGCGCATAATGCCCAGGCAATTCGGGCCGATAAGACGGATCCCGTGGGCTCGGACGGCAGAGAGAAATTGCTCCTCCAGGCCACCCCCAGCCTCGCGAAATCCTGCGGTGATGATGACCGCTGCCTTCACGCCTTCGTTGCCGCAGCTCTCGATTATGCCCGGTACGGTTTGTGGCGGCGTTGCAATCACAGCCAGCTCAACCGGCTGGTGAATCACGCTGATAGAAGAATAGGCTGGTTTTCCCTGTACTTCGGCATATTTCGGGTTGATGGGATAGAGTGTGCCTTGAAAGCCGCTTCTCAGCATGTTTTCAAACACTACATAGCCACCTTGCCCGAGGTATTGCTTGCCCCGAATACAGCAACCGACTTGGGTGTGAAGAGCGGACTAAGGTAGTGGCTGCTCATGATTCAAAAACTTCTCCCACGCGTGCCAATTGGCATTAAGTTTGCGATACTGGAGCTAGCAGCCTGTCGGACGTAAAGGAAATCGGCTGCAAAAGCGCCTGGCCTGTTCATATTTCGCTGCTTTTTCGACCAATAGAATTAACTATTGGCCTTCAAAATCCTCAAAATCTGCCCTCACCCAGTCACTTTTTCGCTGCGATTCTTCAAGTCCGACAGGCTGCTAGATCCGGTTATTGCGTTATTGGTTGCGGTCAACATTTTGCGCACAGGCTGGCAATTGTTGCGGCGCTCCGCGGATGGGCTGATGGATGTCGCCCTGCCCGCGGAGACTCTTGATGTCATCGAAGAAGTGATGAAGTCTTATCGTCGAGAAGGTATAGATTTTGATGCACTGCGTACGCGCCAAGCCGGAATGCATGCCTTTGCAAGCCTTCATGTGCTGGTGCCAGGCGACTGGACGGTACAAAAAGGGCATGCCTATGCAGAACGTATCGAAGCCGACTTGCGAGCGGCAGTGCCCCGCTTGCATGTGATAACGCACCTCGAGCCCAAAAACGGGTCCTGACACAAGGATGAATATGCCGTTGAAACGAACGTGGGGCTCCGTGCGGCGTGAGTACAGTATCAGGCTCTAAGTTGAAAGCCGATAATTTCTCTCAGCTCGAGAACAACGAGCGGGATACAGCCAATCATGCGTTACGTTTAAAGCGAAGCGATCTCCAGATAGTCTGGAACATATGCATCCCAATGGAGTTCGTCCTGTATGCGAAGCCGCAGTGCGTCAGCTGCGGAGGGTTCCCCATGGGTGATAAAAGTGCGTTGGGGTGCTATTTTAAATTGTTTTAACCAAAACATGATCTCATTTGCATCCGCATGTGCAGATATATTATCGATCAGGGCAATCTCTGCGCGTATGGGCACATATTGTCCATGAATCTTGACCTGCCCGGCACCTTGCAACATAGTGGCGCCGCGCGTACCACCTGCTTGGAATCCTGAAAACAAAATTGTGTTCCTTGAATCCGGAGCAAAAGCTTTAAGGTGATGCACTACGCGGCCCCCGGTAGCCATGCCACTCCCAGCCAGAATAATCATCGGACCTGGGCGGCTATTCAACCATTTCGATTCCAGGGCACTGTTGACTATTTGTGCCGTTCGGCACATTGCCTCGCATTCTGCGGCAGCTAACCGATGTTCGCCCGAGTGATTGCTAAATATCTCAGTTGCATCCACTGCCATAGGACTATTCAGAAAAACTGGCAATGCCGAAGGAATGGTACCTGCTTTTTTTAAAAGATAGAGGTAATACAGCAGGCTTTGCGCCCGGCCCACGGCGAAAGTAGGAATAACAACTACCCCCTCACGCCGAACGGTCCGATTGATTATATCCGCAAGCATATCCCGGGGATCAGCAGGACTATGAGTACGATCACCGTAAGTTGACTCCACCACCAGGTAATCCGCGCCTTCGATTGAAGCTGGAGCCGGCATGATCAAATCATTTTGGCGGCCTAGATCACCCGAAAAAACAATAGATGATCGGGCGGTACTAAGACACACTAATGCCGCACCCAAGATATGGCCGGAAGGGCGCAACCGCAGCAGCAGATCATCAGCTACAGCAATTTCTTCGTCAAAATTGATGGGCTTGAATAAACGTAAGCTACGTTCGGCGTCAGCGCGGGTATATAGGGGAGCAGCAGGCCTATGCTTTGAAAAACCGTGCCGATTGGCGTATTCCGCCTCTTCCTCCTGTAATCGGCCACTATCAGGGAGCAGGATTTTACAAAGATCACGTGTAGCAATGGTGCAGTAAACCGGGCCGTTAAACCCGTTCTTTGCCAGCAGGGGCAGATAGCCGCTGTGATCAATATGGGCATGCGTGAGAACGACAGCCTTGATCTTTTTTGCAGTGAAGGGCAACGCTTTCCAGTTGCGTAAGCGCAGTTGCTTGTAGCCTTGAAATAGCCCACAGTCAATGAGTATATTAGTTGCTCCATGTTGAAGCAGATACTTAGATCCGGTAACTGTTCCGGTCGCTCCAAGGAATTGAAGCCGCGTCAAATTGGTTTTTATTGTCATTTACTTCCTTTCCTTTAAAGAAAGAGGCTGTTCGGCTAATCAGCCTAAAGGGTTTTATTAGCTTTCCGAATTTGATGAGTGAGAGCAAGAGCTGCTGAAGAATACGACACAACCCTTGTAACGGCAAACCCAGATTGCGAAACCATGACCGCCGGTGAACAGCGTTGGG
>JAVEVM010000472.1:0-4141 GCA_034005055.1 Desulforhabdus sp.
CTTGGTGGAGCGGAAGATACCAACCAGCGGTTTCATTATTTGATTAATCATGGTGAAACCGGGTTGAGCACCGCCTTTGATTTTCCAACCCTTATGGGCTATGACACCGAATCACCCCTGGCGCGCGGCGAATGCGGCAAATGCGGCGTAGCCATTGATACCGTTGACGATATGCAGCGACTCTTCGCCAATATCAATCTGGAGGAAGTGACCACCTCGATGACCATCAATCCGCCGGCTTCGATAATTTGGGCGATGTACATAGCCAATGCAGAAAACGAGGGTTACAGTCGCAAAAAACTGGGCGGTACCATTCAGAACGACTGTCTCAAGGAGTTCATCGCCCAAAAGACCCTGATGCTTCCCCCGATACCGAGCTTGCGACTTGTCACCGATACGGTCGAATTCGGTACCCGTGAAGTTCCGCGCTGGAATACCATCAGCATTAGTGGTTATCATATCCGTGAGGCCGGCTCGACGGCGGTCCAGGAGCTGGCATTCACGGTCTATGACGGCATAACCTACGTTGAGGAATGCATCAAGCGAGGTCTTAACGTAGACGACTTCGCTGGTCGACTCTCTTATTTCTGGAATTCTCACATCGATTTCTTTGAAGAAATAGCAAAAATGCGCGCCGGGCGCAGAATGTGGGCTCGCTTTATGAAAGAACGCTTCAAAGCCAAAAATCCTCGCTCGATGCTGATGCGGTTTCACACCCAAACAGCCGGCTGTTCTCTCACCGCTCAGGAACCGTACAACAACGTCATTCGCACCACTACCGAAGCGTTGGCGGCCATTCTTGGAGGCACTCAGTCGCTCCACACCAACTCCTTGGACGAAGTTTACATGATTCCGAGCGAACAGGCCGTTTTAATTGCTCTTCGCACCCAGCAAGTGCTGGCGGAAGAGGTTGGAGTTACAAACGTTATTGACCCATTGGCGGGCTCCTATTTTGTTGAAGCGCTAACCGACAAAATGGAGGAGGAAGCGACTGCCTACATTCGCAAACTGGATGAGATGGGCGGGATGGTGGCTGCCATTGAAAAAGACTACCCGCAGATGGAGATCGCCGATGCTGCTTACCATTTTCAACAACAGATTGAAAAAGGAGAGAAAGTAATTATCGGCGTGAACAAATATCCCTCAGACCGACCTGAGCTTGAGTTCATTTTGAAGATCGATCCCGAGCTTGAACGTCGGCAGGTTGAACGCACTCAGCAATTCAAGGAGAAACGCGACAACGCGAAGTTCCAGCGTGCCATGGACGAGTTGAGAAGACGGTGTGAAGGTCCCCCTTGCTGGGAGAACAATGTAATGCCGGCGCTGATTGATGCGGTGCGAGCCGGAGCAACTGAGCAAGAGTGCTGTGATCTTTACCGGGATGTCTTCGGCATTTATACGGACCCCGGAACGTTCTGATCTCGTGATAACTCGCACTGGAGCCCTTCGTGCCCCTTCCCGTGGCGAAACCCTACTGCAGGATTCAGGCACGGGCAAGGGCACCGATTCCAACTGAATACTGCGAAAAGGGAGGTAAGCTTCCATGAGCCAAAGCAGGAGACTGAGAATATTGATTGCCAAGCCCGGTCTGGACGGTCATGATCGTGGCGCCCGCGTTATCGCCCGAGCATTCCGTGATGCCGGATTTGAGGTAGTATACACCGGCTGCCACCAGACCCCCGAACAGATTGTCAGCACAGCCATACAAGAGGACGTCGACCTTATTGGCCTGAGCATCTTATCGGGTGCTCACACCTATTCATTCCCTAGAGTTATTGAGCTCCTGAAGGAAAACAATGCCGAAGATATTGTTGTCATCGGTGGAGGGATCTTTCCCCTGGAAGATATCCCTGAGCTAAAGAGAATCGGAATCAAGGAGATCTTCGAGCCCGGCGCAAAGCTGCTGGAAATCTGTAACTGGGTTGGAGAAAATGTGAAGCCTCGCGAGGCCATGGTTGCCTAGGAGATTGTCCGAGAACGGTCTGCATTTCTGTCATTCCCGCATGCTTTTGGCGGGAAGCCATATCATAACTGGCTCTCTGGATTCCTACCTATGCGGGAATGACGGTCGGACGGCATTCTCGGACAGGCTTCTAGCATCTCAGGAATGCCCTCCTTCGCGCCCGGCAAAACGAATCGTGGCGTTGCGGGCGGGAATAAATCCAGGATAAACTTCGCCCCCTGCAAGAAGCGGCTTTCCAGATCTGCAGCAATTCATTTTCTCAAGAAGGACTGAACAATGGGCATTGTTGATCAAATTCTAGCCGGCGACGTACGAGCTACTGCTCGATTGCTTCGGGATATTGATGACCGCGTCCCTTCCATCCAACCATTGCTTAAGGAGCTCTATCCCCATACAGGAAAAGCCTTCATCGTCGGCTTTACTGGATCACCCGGAGTGGGCAAGAGCAGTCTGGTAGATCAACTGACTATCTATTACCGAAAACAGGCGCTGACGGTCGGAATACTCGCAGTCGATCCCACCAGCCCCTTCACAGGTGGAGCTATTTTGGGCGACCGTATTCGGATGCAACGGCACTTCCTCGACAAAGGTGTATTCATCCGCAGTCTCGCCACACGGGGTCACTTTGGTGGGCTCACCAAATCCACCAATGACATGATTAACGTTCTCGACGCCATGGGCAAAGATATCATTCTGGTGGAAACGGTCGGAGTCGGCCAGGATGAGGTGGAAATTGCCAATAGTGCTCATACAACGGTGTTGGTAACCATTCCGGGAATGGGCGATGAAGTCCAGGCGATTAAGGCGGGAATCATGGAGATCGGCAATATCTTTGTGGTCAATAAGGCCGATCGCGAGGGCTCCAGAAAGACCATCAGGGAACTGAGAAATCTAATCGAGCTAGGGGTTCGACACCACGAATTAAATGGCTGGGAACCGCCCATCATCCAAACCGAGGCGATCAAATCCCGAGGGATTGAAGAGCTTGCACAAGCAATTCAGAAGCATCGCGAATTTCTGCTTGCCAATGAGAAGAGCCAGCTGCGGGAAGCTCTGGTCAAACGAGCCCGCAGTCAACTGCTGGAAGTTCTAAAAGATGAGGCCCTGCGAGCTCTTCTCAATCGAATTGAGGCACGCGGCGTATCATTTGATGAGCTCGTTCGCCGGATCGTCGAGAAATCGGCCGATCCTTATTCCATCGTGCAGGAATTGCTGACCGAAGAACTGCGATAGAAGACTGATTTTTTCTCAAGGGCTCGCAAAGCGGGTTAACTCTTTAAAAGCAGGCTTTCATACGCTTCCGCCATCCGTATGAATTCTTCATGATCGCCACCTCTGTCCGGATGGAGCTTCTTGGCTTGAAGCCTGTAATGCTTCGTCAGCTCGGCTCGGCCCATCCGATCAAAATCGCTTGTCGTAAGTCCCAGACGCTGGCAGGCCTCATCGATTGAAAGAGAGGCCTTTCCAGCGGACCTGGAGAAACCTTGCGCTCCCCAGGTGAACTGCCTGGCAAATTCAGCCCAACCGTTCTCCTGTTCGAAATCGTTATCGAAATAAAGAATCACATATTTGGTCAAATATCGATGCAGCTTCCCAGGGGCATTTCTTGCCACACCCTTAAAGAAACTTTTATCGTCATTCAATTCGCATAGCTCTTGCAGAAACCTTTCATCCACCTCCTCCGGATCGAGGGCCACAGGATGGTGCCTTGTCAAACGACGCGGGAAATATTTCTGAAGGTGTAACGCCGTATACAAGTACGCGCGCATCTCCTGAGGACGAAGCTGTCTTTCCATCGATTCCAACACGTGCTCGATTTCATCCCGACATTTGCCGAGCAAGACGTTGAGAAACTTCCACGGACGGCCATCCAAACTGCCAATATTGACTCGACCGCATCGCAGGAAATGAAGACGACGCTTATCGAAGGAGTGAAGAGCATTCTGCAGGGATAACAATTCTGATGCTGAGAAGTTGCGCCACCGGCTGTCGGAAGACCCATTTCTTCGAAATCCGCCAATGACCCTTAGAATGTGCGGCTTTATGAAAGGCAGAAATGCATCCTCTAGATCTTCCTCGGAATACTTGACGCCTTGGTAGAACAGGGCATCTTCAATTTCAGAGCTGAAGTAGATCCCATTCCCTCCCGGATAGATAATAAACCCTTCGGGAGACTCC
>JAVEVM010000473.1:0-4141 GCA_034005055.1 Desulforhabdus sp.
TCAACAACGAACGAATAGATGACAAACCCCGATGACCGTCCTGTCATTCCTTCTCAATGCACAGGCCATCCTCAGTATTGGTTTGTAAACACACAGAACAGCCTGCTCAAAAGACGTAAATTTTACCACCCGGACCTTCTTGCTGCTTGAGATAATTCTTCGATTTCTCTATGATAACTAAGGTGAACTAGTTCCAGACAAAAGATGTCCCCACGAATCAACCTGTTTTCCTATCAACCCGGGAAAGACGAAAACATGACAAGCGAAAAGCCAATTGCAGAATTATTGAGGATCGATCCCCACGAGGAAACCAAGCGAATCTCCACTCGGCTTGTGGAACTGCTTCGCGTCATGAAGCGCAAGGGCCTCGTTATCGGCATTTCCGGGGGGATTGACTCCAGTGTCACCCTGGCTCTGGCAGTGCAGGCTCTAGGTCGGGACCGTGTGCTTGCCTTACAGATGCCGGAGCGCCATTCGGCAGAGGAAACGCTGCATCTGAGCGACCTGATCGCCGACACCTTTCAGGTGGAACGGATTCATGAGGATATTTCGCAACCGCTTGAGGCGGTGAACTTTTACCAGCGCTACGAAGAGGCGGTACGCCAGGTCATACCCGAGTACGACAACTCATGGAAATCAAAGATCGTTATCCCCAGCGTCGTTGACAATCCCGGCTATACGGTTTTCTCCATTATCGCCCAGAGCCCTTCGGGCGAAACCGTCAAAAAACGTCTCCCCCTCAATGCCTACCTGGGGATCGTTGCGGCAACCAATTTCAAGCAGCGAATCCGCAAGATGTTCGAATACTATCACGCTGACCGCCTCAATTTTGCCGTGGCCGGAACCCCGAACCGCCTCGAGTACGACCAAGGGTTCTTTGTCAAGCTGGGCGACGGCGCCGCTGACATCAAACCCATCGCCCACCTCTACAAGACACAGGTCTACCAGCTCGCAGAATATCTCGGCATCCCCGAGGATATCCGCCGCCGGCCACCAACAACGGACACCTACTCCCTGCCACAGGGACAGGATGAATTTTATTTCAGCCTCAGCTACGACAAGATGGACATCTGCCTCTATGCCAAAAACCATTCCATCCCGATAGATGCCGTCGCCAAGGAATTAGCGCTGAGCGAAGAACAGGTGGTGCGGGTATTCAAGGATATCGACACCAAACGCTCGACTACCGGCTACCTGCACCTGTCACCGCAGCTGATCGCCGAAGTAAATGAGATACATGTTTAACGAGCAGAGATTGGCCCGAGGCGGCGACAGAAGAGATGGAAAACAACCATGGCCGAGAGCGTTCGTAAGGGCGCTGTCGGCCATGCTGGGAGGACAATAAGTATTTAAGTGAGTAATAAAATTCGCTACCTGTTTACCCGCCGTTTTGCAACACCTGCCAATCCAACCAAGCCGGCACCAAACAGCAGCATTGTAGCCGGTTCAGGCACCGGAGCTGCTACCAGTTGACTTTGTCGATGTTGCCGGCCAATTTCCTTCCCGCTGTTATCATACCATACAGCATCTATATTGATAGCCTTCACATTATCACTGTAGGCAAAAGAATCTATTAAACTTTCGTTATTATTGATGAATTGAACTATTTGGCCAGCATTTCCAAAATTGGTATCATCTACCTCATTTTCTAAAAACCATATTGCCCATTGGACGTCATTAGCATTACTATCGCTCCCACGAGAGAACGAATAGTCTCCAAATAGGTAATTATACATCAGCCACTTAGTTGCTTTAGATACTTCATCCCTTCCATTAGATGCCCCGCCGCCACCAGCGACTGCATAATCATCCACTCCTGCTATTTCGTAACGAAAGTCTAACGAGAATGTCTCAGTTTTTTCTAGGCAAAAACTGATGAACGAGTCACTCACTATATCGGTTGTGCGATCATCATATACAGACAACCAAAACTCACCTCCAGAGTTGGCGAGATTGCCATAGTTTTGGTTACTATCATAGGTCAACTCTGCGTATTGCCCAGCTGTCGGTAACGCATGGGATGTTTGCGATTGGACTATAAAAAGGAAGGTTGCCAACGCTATCATAGCGTATTGAGAAATTTTCATAGCTCTCTCCATCGCTTGGGATTTCGGAAAAGCGTATCAGCCCCCCTCACAACTCTTCCTTGATAGCGATAATGCAACAGCTATACCAGTTGAACTAATTGAGAAATATTCTTCTTATGGCCCCTGAAAAACTGAAGGAATTGTAAAGTATGCTTTGTATCCTTGAATAAGCTTATATCGTACGCAGACGAATTTTTCCGGAAATACGGAGTAATTGTCGCAAATCGGGAAATAGCTGTTATCGATGTTTCAACCGTGGGGTGAAGGAAGGGCTCAACCAGTTTTCAGATATGTAACAATTCACCAGTCTTCACCTTCCCCGTGTCGGTTTTTGGCAGTTCAGCCAGAAAAACCACTTCCTGGGGGACTTTGAAAACAGGCAACTGGTGGCGGCAATGCTGAATCACGTCCTTGCCGGACAATCGAGCGCCCTCTTTGAGAACGGTGAAGGCGGCGATTTTCTCACCTAGAATGTCATCCGGTACTCCGATCACGGCAACCTCATGGACCCCATCGCATTCCATGATCACCTCCTCGATCTCCTTCGGAGCGATCCGGTGCGAACCGGATTTGATCAGGGAGCTTTTGCGTCCCTCGATAAACAGAAAACCATCCCCATCGACCCGCGCCAGATCGCCGGTCCACAATTTTCCGCTTTTCAGGACTTTTGCTGTTTCCTCAGGATTCCGCCAGTACCCGGCCATGATGTTTTCACCAGCGGCCACGATCTCCCCCACTTCGCCGACCCCAACCTCAGAGCCGTCTGGCCTGCACACCGTCAGCTCCACACCCGGTATCGCTTTGCCAATGGAGCCGGCCTTGTCCACCAAGCGACGGGGATCCAAATAACTGAGACGGGGCGCCGCCTCCGTCTGGCCATACATGATGTAGATTTCGACTCCGGGAAACACCTCGCGGAGCTGCCCAGCCAGCGCCGGCGCCATGGCCGCTCCCGCCTGGGTAAGATAGCGCAGCGCGGGAAAACGGTACTGACGGACCGGCGAGCGATTCAGCAGAATGGCAAAACTCGAGGGAACGCCGGAAAACCCCGTCACCTGCTCAGCCACCATCTGGTCGAGGATCACCTTGGGGTAGAGAAAACTCTGGTTGACCACCAGCGTGCCCCCGACACAGATATGACTGAGCAGCACCGAGTTGCCGTACGAATAGAAAAACGGCAGGATCGCCATGACGCTGTCCCGCTCGGTAAGCCCGAGGTATGAAACCGTGGAAAGCGTGTTGGCCACCAGATTGCGATGCCGCAGCATGACGCCCTTCGGGGTTCCTGTGGTGCCGGAGGTGTAGATGATCTGGCCGATGTCTTCAGGGTCGAGTTCCAGGACTGCCAGCTGTTCATCTGAGCAACCAACTTTCCACAGAGACGGAATGTCCACAACCATGCGACCTACGGAACTCACCTCTACAACAACTTCCGTATATTTCCCGTACCGCTCGTGGGACAGGACCAGCGACGCTTGGCAATCGCTGAGAACCGAAAGCAGCGCCCGCTCTGACGTCTGGGTGTTGAGCCCGACAACGATACCCCCGGCCGCCAGGATTCCGAAATAGGATGCGATATAGGCATCAGGCTGGTCGGTAAGCAGGGCCACCCGATCGCCCTTTTCCAGGCCGCTGTCCAGCAGCCACTGGCCGATACAGCCGGCGCGTCGCCGCAATTCCCCGTAGCTCAACCGCTCGTCGTCATGAACTACGGCGGTCTTTTCCGGCCATGCAGCGGCGGCACGCTCCAGAAACTCCTGGATCAGCCCGGCACGGTGGGTCATGCCGTCTTCCTGGCGATGAAAGCGGCGAGTGCGTTGACGCTGTCGAGGTTTTCCGGAATCAGTTCATCATCCTCCACTGAGAAACTGAACTGTTCCTCGAGCCAGTCAACCAGTTCCAAGACCCCGGTGGAGTCGATAATCCCCTGTTCGAGAAAGGAGGTATCGTTCTTCAGGGCATCATCATCCGCATCGAACAAGAAACTCTCAAAAATAAAGGCCCGTATCTGTGTTACCGAATCGTTCATCGACACAACCTATCTGGTTAATGCC
>JAVEVM010000474.1:0-4139 GCA_034005055.1 Desulforhabdus sp.
CGGGATGCCGATCAGGGAAGCGATGATCGCCTGCAGGAAATTTGGGCATGAAGCGATCTCCTGCTGGGTGAACCGTTCGGGGTCCGGCTCCACATAAAAGAGCTTGCGTTCGACCTGACGGTCGGCCGCCCTATAGAAAATCTCTATAATGGTATAGGTGAAAGGCTTGTTGACGATCACTCCGCCGTCGAGGAAATAGGAATCCTTGCCCAGGTTGCCCCAGGTCTGGAGCTTGCCGTCCACAGAGGCGTCCCCAAGCCTGTCGTCTGAAACATGGACGGGGCAAAAAGCAGCGGGAAAGCATGAAGTGATCCGTGCCAGTTTGGCCAGGGCGCGAAAGGTCGTCTCGGTTGAAACATACTGCCCTGCAGAGCGGTCTGTTTTGAACGGCTCCTTGCGCCCGTGGCGGTGTTTCAGGTGGAATACCGAACGGTGGTCCTTCAGGTCGATCTGATGGCCGGCATCATCCAGTTGGGTATAAATGTTGCCGTCAACGTCCGTACCCGTGACAAAGAGATCGAGCTCGGCAAAGGATGAATCGATCTCGTGCTCTTCCGGTATATACTCCGGCATCTCCCGGAAAGCTGCCTCCAGTCGCTCCTGGTAATATCCTTCGCTGTCAAAGAGAGACTGTGTCGGAACCACTTCGTATGTGGGAGGGCGCAAAAGGCTGCGGATATCTCCATCAATGCGCCACAGATTGGCGCATGAAGAAAAATCTTTTTTATTGCACAACGCGTAGGCCAGGAGAATACCGTTGATACCGCCTGCCGACGTGCCGCTGATTACGTCCACAACGATGTCGGAATCGGTAAGGGCCTTAATCAGCTTGTAGACGCCTCGTCCGCGCACAGCCCGAAAAAACTCATGCGCCACGCCGTTGATGTAAATGGCCAACGACACGCCTCCATACATGACAAGCCCCAGCCTCACTTCGCGGGATTTATCCGGGGCATGACAATCTGTGATCGAACATTTCTGCTGATCTGACATCATTTTTTCTCTCCTATTGTCTTCTCCAGTTGCGTATGCACATGAATATGTTCTTGAGCATCTTTTCATGTGCAAACTGAGCTGATCCTCTGAAGGGTAAGCCACCCATGGGGCCGGTCAGCTATGCCGATGATGCGCTTTCAAGGGCGGCATCCGGCGCGAGTTGGCTCGTCATGGTGCGGAAAATGCTGCTAGGAGCTTGTCCGAGAACTGTCATTTCGAGCCGAAGGCGAGAAATCTTTTGCTTGCAAGTGACTGATTTTACAGATTTCTCACTACGCTACACTCCGTTCGAAATGACAAAAGAGGCATTCTCGGACAAGCTCCTAGTGCTTAAATCAGGGGCTTATCAGATTAAGTGGGATCGACTGTTAACAGCATGGATGAAGTCTGTACAAATTCAATGGAGGATCACAGGGATAGATTCACTGCAGCGAGCGTGGCACTCGATTCTTCTTTCTAAACAGCATTCAAATCGCTGTTCGATGACCTCCATCCCCCACTGGGCTCCCTTGTGCTCGGCAACGAGTCGAAAGCCGCTCTTCTCGTAGAGGTGTCTTGCGGTATGGAGCCCTTCAAACGTCCACAAGTAGATCTTCTTGTATTCATAGTTCCGACAGAAGCCGATCGCCCTGTTGATGAGCCGGCTACCTGTTCCTCTACCCCGCAGATCATCCGACATTATGAACCAGCGCAGATGGGCGCCTTCACTTTCAGCATGCAAGCCATCAATGGCAATACAGCCTTCCACGCGGCCATCGGCCAAAGCGGTCCAAAATCCATCGCGGCTTTCGTCATATCGCTTGAGAAATTCAGCAAGCTCGGTGGCAACCTTGGCTTCGAAGAAGAGCCCAAATCCCCAGTGCTTGTGATAGTAGGCGCCATGAAGTTCAGCAACTCTTCCAAGGGAGCCCGGAACATAACCGTTTGCAATCTCGATTGCTGATGGCATGGGAACCTCCGGAAAATTGAGTGGTACTGTAGCAGAATATTTAAACAAAATCTTCTCTTTTGATGAGGTTATCATCAACAAGGCGGTGTAATAATCAACGACACACCAGTTTTCCGAGCGGATCACATGCCTTACTGCGGCAATCGAAAAGCGTTATCGGGCGGGAAGGTCCGCGCTTTGCCATTGAGGATATGACCAACATTCAAATGGTTGCCATTCGTTTGACCGACTGATAATTCAAGATTCCGCCAACCGCTGAAGGATCCCGGCGAGCAGAGCGGTTCTCGGGGCCAGACTGGCTACTTCGATCCTTTCCTCATCCCCGCACATATCATGACAGACCGGGCCCAAGGCATCGAGTGTCGCCACGCCGAGAGCCGAAGTGAAGCATCCATCGGAACCGCCGTATTCCTCGACAGCGGCAACCTTCATGTTGACGGCTTCGGCGACTTCCTTGGCCAGTTCGAACAACTCTTCAGTCTGCCGATGGGGTTCCATTGGCGGGCGAGTCATCCCGCCCTCCAGGTTGACACGGATGCCAGGCAATATGGGGGCTCCCGCAACTTGCCTGATTTGTTCTTCCACTTCCTCCATGAGCGCCGCTTCGCGAATGCGCACGTCGATATCCGCGCGCGCTGAAGCGGCGGTGACCTGCCGAGAGCGGCCGCCGCGCACCAGATTGACCGATACTTTTATGCCCCGCTGGATATTGGTTAAGGATTCGAGGGCAAGGATTTTGAGAGCGAGCTCGCGGCATGCGTTGACCCCTTCAGAATCGGGCTTCAACACGTGAGCCGCCTTGCCATGAATGGTGAGGTAGAAGGAGCCTATTCCCCATCGTCTGACCGCTATCGATTCAGGAGTGGAAGCCGGTTCCATAACCAGCACATGCGTTGATCGACGGGCAATCTCTTCAATGTGAGGTCGTCCTCTTATACTTCCGATCTCTTCGTCTGCAGTCAGGAAAACCGATAAGAACGGCGAGGCTCGGCGATGATGATGCAGTGTTTTCAGGGCATACAGCATTTGCACGATTCCGCCCTTGATGTCGCCTACCCCCGGACCGAATGCGAGATTGCCCTGCCTGCGGAAAGGCCTGGCAACTGCGGTTCCTTTCGGAAACACAGTGTCGAGGTGAGCCGAAAGGAGAACGCGTTTGCTGCCCGTTCCGGGGCGTTCCGCCCGAATATGGCTGCCGCATTCGGTTTCCTCAACCACTTCCGTACGGAATCCAAGGCCTTCCAGTTCAGCTGCTACGACCCGGCCGCAAATGTTTACGCCGTCAATGTTATACGTTCCACTGTCGATATTAACCAAACGTTCAAGCAGATCGAGCATTTCCGGTTCTTTTGATTCGACAAACCGTAAGAATTCATCCATCTATTCGTCTCCTCTCTTGCTGGGCTATAAGCTATGTTAAGACCGGATATGTGAATTTGAAGATGTAGTAGAGAGCTCAAAATGAGACTCGGCTTGCAGTGCTGCTTGTTTTGATTGACAATGAGAGCGCCTGAATCCATGCTCGATCTAGAAGCTGTAAGCGGCTCGGCAGAGCCATTTGCGGACGAGAACGAGCCGGGGTGCTCCGCGGAATTCATCCATAGGGATTGAAGCGTTATGGTTCGAAAGCTTTTCAGAAATGCGAATATTTATACTCCGGTGGACCGTGGGGCACCGCTTGCCGGCACGGCGCTGAGCCGTATGGCCCGCTTTCAAGGAGGTTCCCTCTACAGTGTGAATGGTGTATTGCGGGCCGTTGGAGATGAGCGGGATGTGCTTGCGGTAGCCGCCTCCTCCGGTATAGACATGGAGGTTGACTGCCAGGGGCTCTGCCTCATCCCGGGCTTCGTTGATTGCCATACTCACATGTGCTTTGCAACGCTGCGGGAGGAAGAATTTGGACTGCGCCTGGAAGGTTTGGATTACCTTGAAATATTGCGCCGGGGTGGCGGAATTCTCTCTTCAGTGCGCTCGGTTCGGAGCGTTTCCGAGCAAGATCTCTTTGCTGCGACCCGACGACAGGTCCTAAAGGCACTTCAGTTTGGCACCACAACGGTTGAAATCAAGAGCGGATACGGCCTGAATACTCAATCCGAGCTGAAAATGCTGCGGGTGATCGAACGTGTGGGAAAGGAGACCGCTCTGGATGTGATCCCCACCTTTATGGGCGCTCATGCGGTGCCCGAGTCCCATG
>JAVEVM010000475.1:0-4132 GCA_034005055.1 Desulforhabdus sp.
GGAAGTTGCCGATCAAAACCTGCACCAGAAGGCTACTATCGGCGTGGCAGTGATAGGGAGCGATGGTCGAGTGCTTAACTCCATACTTGATCGTATTGTTGATTATATGGATTCCATGAGCCTGGCCGACCTCATCACGCATGAGGTCGAGCTGATACCTTTGGGAGGTTGACCTATCATGGAATATAAGCGATCTGATCGAGTCGCCGACCTGCTTCAACGAGAGATAGCAGACCTGCTTTTCCGCCGGGTCAAAGATCCGCGGGTTTCCGGTATAACCATTACCGGGGCAGAGGTGTCGGCAGATCTGCGTCACGCCAAGATTTTCTACTGTGTCATGGGATCCCCCAACGACGAAGAAAAACTCAATGCATCCAAAGGGCTTGCCAAGGCTCGCGGTTTCATCCGGCAGCAGCTGGGAAAACGCCTCCACATGAGGTACTTGCCGGAGCTTGAATTCCACTACGATGCTTCGTTCGACTACGGTGATAAGATGGATAGGTTGTTGAAAGAGTTGCAACAGGATGAGTGACGCAAATTCCCCAGCTCTTCTAGATGTGCAGCTGGCAATCGAGCGATATAAGCGGTTTGCCGTAGCCACACATGTTCGTCCCGATGGCGATGCCATCGGCTCCCTTCTGGGATTGACTTACATGCTGCGCAAATTGGGTAAGGAGGCCGATCCGTATTGCCAGGATCCAGTGCCGTCGGCTCACCGGTTCTTGCCGGGCAGTCGAAGTATTCGTCACAGCATCGAACAGCCATCGTTCTATGACGCTGCGATTCTGGTGGATTGCGGCAGCTTGCTGCGAGTCGGCAATGCTCTCGCCGATTCGATAGGCAAGATCCCATTCCTGATCAACATCGATCACCATATGAACGACACCCCCTTTGGCGATATCTTCTGGGTGACGCCTTCGGTCAGCAGCACTTGTGAAATGCTTTACCATTTGTGCGGTCAGCTGCAGCTGGCACTCGATCCGGACATTGCGGCCCAGCTTTACACCGGCTTGCTTGCAGATACCGGATCATTCAGGTTTTCCAATACCAATCGACAGGTGCTTGCATTAGCTTCAGCCCTGGTAGAGGCAGGTGCTCAACCAGCATACATCGCCGAACAGCTGTACGAGTCGGCATCGCCCGAGTCCATCCAATTGTTGGCCAGAGTGCTCTCGACCATAGCTTTCTCCTCCGATAACCGCGTGGCCACGGCAGAGCTGACACAAAAAATGTTTGCCGAAACGCACACTTTGCCCGAAGACAGTGAAGGTTTCATCAATCACCTGCGTTCGGTAAAATCGGTCGAGTTGGCCGTCTTGTTTCGAGAAGATGATGATAATGAGTTGGTGCACGTAAGCATGCGATCCAAGGGAAAGATCGATGTATCCGCTTTCGCCAGGCGCCATGGCGGAGGCGGCCATCGAAATGCTGCTGCTTTTCGGGTTTCGGGAAAACTGGACGCTATTCGTTCCGAGTATACCGAGAAAGCCCTCGACTACCTGGCTGGTGCTTCATGAACAATACGGGAATTAACTCGACTACATCCAGAGCGCCTCTGGAAGGCTGTTCCGTCGCCTTCGACAAGCAACCTTGCCCTGCATCCGACAGCGGCATCTTGATTCTGGATAAACCGGAGGGAATGACCTCCTTTAAGCTGACCGATCGAACAAGGAAGCTTTTGAATCTGACCAAAGCCGGGCATTGCGGAACGCTGGATCCTTTCGCCACCGGCGTGCTGGTGGTTTGCGTCAATCAAGCCACCCGCATTGCCGACCAGCTTTCTTTGCAGGACAAACTGTATCAATTCACGATGCGTTTTGGTCTTGAAACAGACAGCCTGGATAAGACCGGACACATGGTTAGAGCTTATGACGGTCCCCCCATAGGCAAAGGCGAATTGTTGGGTGCATTGGGAACGTTCGTAGGCCGATACGGCCAGCTGGTGCCCCGCTACGCCGCTGTTAAAGTGCGCGGTAAAAGGCTTTATGAGTTGGCGCGCAGAGGGATTGAAGTGGACCGTCCCACCAGGGAAGTCGAGGTTCACTCTTTGGAGCTGCTCGACTACCGGTGGCCCGAGGCCCAAATCAAGGTACACTGCTCCAAAGGAACTTACATCCGGCAGCTCGCGGCAGATATAGGCCGCGTTTTGAACTGTGGAGCGCACGTCAGTGAACTGCGGAGATGGGCTAGCGGTCCATTTGACATCGCCACGGCAATCCCTTTGGACGAATTGGAGCGAATGCCACAAAACGGTGGATGGGAAACCAAGCTCATTTCCATGAATGATGCGCTAGCCCACTTGCCCGAGGTTTTGATTCGAGACGAGATGCTCCTACAAAACCTTTATAACGGGCATCTGGACCCCGAGTGGAAGACCGTCAGCTGTAATCAACTCGTCTCCAAGAGAGGACCCGTGCGCTTAGTGACCGCAAAGAAACATTTGGCTGCTTTGTGGTGGCCCGAATGTCTGCAGAATGAGGGTAGCAAACAACGAACATTAAGAGTGTTCAAATGACCTGACTGGAACCGGCATAGAACTTAATCATCTGGAATATGTTTTAGGAGAAGGAGGAACAACCGTGGTAATGACCCCAGAGAGAAAGAACGCTATAATCGATAACTTCAAAGTGCATCCATCGGATACGGGCTCCCCGGAAGTGCAGATCGCACTTCTGAGTGAAAGAATCAGTTACCTGACCGAGCATTTCAAAGTTCACAAAAAGGACCATCATTCTCGCCGTGGCCTTTTGAAGCTGGTCGGACAGCGCAGACAGCTGCTCAATTATCTCAAGAAAAAGAATGTGGACCGCTATAATACCGTTATAGAAAGGCTTGGACTGCGCCGCTAGGTCCTCCTTCTCCGGTCTCCGGATGATCGTTCGGCGGCCAAACATATGCATGAAAAGGAAAATACCCTATGAAATATTCCGTAGAAGTGGAAGTGGGCGGACGACCACTGACCATCGAATGCGGCCATGTAGCTCGGCAAGCCAGTGGCGCGGTCATGATCCGCTACGGCGATACTGTAGTGCTGGTCGCAGCAACTAAAGAAGACCGCATTCGCGAAGGGATCGACTTTGTCCCGTTGAGCGTCGAATATCAAGAAATGAGCTACGCCGCAGGAAGAATCCCGGGCGGTTTCTTTCGTCGCGAAATCGGTCGGCCAAGCGAAAAAGAAACGCTGACCTCACGGCTCATCGATCGTCCGATTCGTCCCTTGTTTCCCAAGAAATACGCTTACGAAACCCAGGTGATCGCTACGGTGCTCTCCGTTGATCAAGAGAATGAGCCAGACGTAGTTGCTCTGACCGGTGCTTCGGCTGCCCTGCACATCTCAGCTGTTCCCTTTCAAGGTCCTGTTGCGGCCGTAAGAATCGGAAGAGTCAATGGTGAATTCTTGATAAACCCGAGCTCCAAGCAGCTCGACGACAGCGATATGAATCTGGTGGTGGCGGGAGGTCGCGACGCAGTGGTGATGGTGGAAGGCGGGGCCAATCTGGTCAGCGAAGAAGATCTGCTGGAAGCCATAGATATTGCACACAAGGCCATCACACCCATTCTGGACGCCCAAGACAAACTGCAGACTCTGGTGATGGGAACCGAAGTCCGCAAAGAATCTGCTCCACAGGTGAGCAAAGATCCCCTTTTGATTGAAACAGTGAATAGATTGGCCACCGATGAAATGCACCAGGTCATGACCACTGCCGAAAAGAAACTGCGAAGAGAGCGCAAGAAATCCCTCAAGCAGCGCGTTGTGGAAGAATTGACCTCCGGCGACTTTGCCGATCGTCAGCAGGAAATCGAGGCCGCCCTGGAAGATCTGGAAAAGCGCGTGGTACGTCGAATGATGGTGGAAACCGGACGGCGCATTGATGGACGACGATTTGATGAAATTCGTCCCATCCGAGTCGAAGTCGGACTGCTTCCGAGAACTCATGGATCTGCCATTTTCCATCGAGGCGAGACTCAGGCTCTTGCCGTAACCACTCTTGGCTCATCATCGGATGAGCAGAAGATCGAAGCTCTTGCCGGCGAGACCTTCAAATCGTTCATGCTGCATTACAACTTTCCTCCTTTCTGTGTCGGCGAGGTCAGGCCACTGAGGGGGCCCGGGCGACGAGAAATCGGCCAC
>JAVEVM010000476.1:0-4131 GCA_034005055.1 Desulforhabdus sp.
AATCAGAAGCTCCGTTTCGCATGGCTTCGAGAGTGAAGTCCATGGTCGGGTAGCCGCTCATCATCACTACCGGAAGGAGCAGATTCTCATCTCTGATTTGCTCAAGCAATTGCAGGCCGTTCATGTCTGGGAGCATTACATCAATGAAAGCACAATCGTATATCTCCCTCCCAACTGAAAGGAGAGCTGCTCTGCCTGTGGAACATATATTCACCGTTTCATGATTTAATTTTTGCAGGTATTCCCGCAGAAGCTCGCTGAGCAGGGCATCATCCTCAACAATCAGAATCTTCATATCTTTTCCACGTCTAACAAGCGGTTGACTTTCTTTCGAAGAAAAATCTTTAAAAGCCGCTCACGTTTGCATTTGCCAAAGACGTCGGTTAGATCCATCCTCAGGACACTGGACGTTTTTATAACTTTCTCTCCTGACAAGCAAACCGAAAAAGGCACAGGAGGACATCCAGCGCTTTCGCTCGCGCTAATTTGATATTAGCTCAGCATGGTCAACCTTATGCAATATTTCTGCCGAGACAGCCCGCGAGAACAGAATTCTTGCGACCACGCGAAAAAAGGCAATATGCCCTCATTAACTCTGCCTGCGGCCAGAGTATATCTAATAAAAACTGATTGTGGTGATCAATTAGACTTTGTCACTAAAAAGGACCCCCCTCAATTCTGCCAGTTTCTGGCGGAGCTCGAGGACTTGGTCAGGTGGAATCTGTCGGATCACTTCTTTGGTTTCATCGTCTACTACTTGCACTATCAGGTCACCGGTCTCGTCGCCAAACTCGAAATTGAGCCGCACATTTATCTCTTGCAGATACTGTTGGACCTCTTCTGTCAATTCCCGGGTTGTCGCACCAGACTTTGACATGGTTTTGTCAGTTGCGGATGAGCGCGAGCGCTGTTCATTTCCGACTTTGGCTTTCTCGGCCTGTCCTCCCTTCTTGACCGGCTGAACGAGAGCCGTATCCTGCGGGCGCTGCTCGAATCGGTGCCAGGACTCCTGCACCAAAGCTTGTACTTCACGAACCTTGGGTTCCATAAATCATCTCCTGAACTTGAGGGTATAATTCAAAGGAATTAAGCGCCATGACTTTGATTGTGGGTTGGCTTACTACGCATTTGCATACTAGTCGACCGCTTCGCTTGCTCTTCCGGAGGAGGTGGTGGAAGAAACGCCTGAGGAGTTTGCCGAGCGAGATATCGAACCAGGTTTCGATAGCCTTGAGCAGATTGACCGGCAATGGTTGTCCAATAAAGATCGATATCGGGTCCCGGATTGGAGCTCGCTTTCTGCCGGAAAGCCCAGAGCAGCTGACCGGAATGCGTATCAATCACCCGTACTCCCACTTCTACACGGTTTGTCAATGAACCGGAGCCATCAACCATATGAACAACCTGCGGCATCATGATCAAATTGCAGTGTTCACGGCGCCCCCACCAAATTGCTTCACCGTCATTGTCGACCGGATGGGGAAGAAGAACAACCTGCTTGAATAACCCGGTTCGCTGAATCTCCTCCCAGTAGATGGTGGCCAGCTCGTGCTCGGCTTCTGCTGCATAAGAAGGTGCATTGAATATAAATATGCCGATTTTCGCGGAGCGAAATCGATTGCCGTCAGCCCTCACAAAAACCTCAAGAGCCGTGTCATCAACGGGACGACGGGATTCGGCCCGAAAAGTTGCCGCACAGCCGGATAGAGCGCAGCTTAGAGCGATCAGACAAAGCAGTCCGATGATTGCAGCAGATGGGTGGTACCTGAAGGTCCGATTCATGAATTTCGTCTCCTTGTCTCTTTTTGCTGCAAATAAAGCCGGGTTGGTGTATTCTCCCTCAGTGATCCCCGCATATCGCCCAGAATGGCTATCCGCCATGTCACTACGAAGGATTAAAGGCAATGAAAAGAAAGAAGCTGCCACTAATTATTGATGGCGAAATTCTCATTCGCTCCCTGGAAGACCAATCACTTAAAGCCAAATCCAGAATCCTCGGAGCACGTCACGGACATTTCATTTTGATTGAAGACCCCCTCTATCAGGTCAACGAAAGGCTATCCACTCCAATTACCGGACCTGTTTATTGTCAATATTTCAACGAGGGCTTTCTCTACATTTTCCCGAGTATGATCTTGAAATCCCTGGGGGACAATCTGACTCTCCTGGATTATCCCCACAGGTTCGAAGTGGAAACCATCCGGCAGCACCCCCGCATCCGAGTCAATATTAAAGCAAGCTTTAGCTCTCTATCATCGGGCACCGCCTCTGAAGCAACTATAATCGACATTAGTGAAGGCGGCTGTCAGCTGATCGTCCCCACTTTGATAGTGCTGCGCAAAGACATGCTTTGCGATCTGAAATTTACTCTGCCCGACAGCCAGAACATCGAAGGCATTCAGGCAAAGGTCCGGGACATTCGCTTTCTCAAATTGAAGAACAACACCAAATTGGGCTTACAATTCATCGGCCCTCCGGAGCAAATCAGCAAAATCTCATCCTTTGCTCGGTTCTGCATGTTCTTTAAGGTCTGAGGCCTTACTGCATTGGCCGCAAGCGCAATGCATTCCTCCTGCAATCAGAACCTCTAGCCTTCCCCAATTCGTACACAAACCCACTCTCTTTTGTGAATATTATCGGTCCTAACGTTAAGGAACTTTAAGAAAATTTGATTTAGCCGCTCTTCTCGGGAGCTAATCGGAGAGTGCCCGGCTTGGTCGGTTCAAAGCGGCCGAAGAAGGAATCGCGCCATTAAGGATCGGGGATTGAGCAGTAAGGCTTTTTCTAGGCATTCCTGCGGATCTTTCACGCAGGCGGAAAGGTAAAGGTGGGGCAGGTAGTTGTGCGGCTCAAGTTCGGCGGCCTTGCGGAAATAGGCTGCAGCTTTTTCGCGATCATGCGCTTCCAGAAGATATAATCCGTCCCGAAGCAACTGTTCGTAAGCCGTCGGTTGCAGTACCAAATGACGTCCCTGACGGAAACCGCCGGTCGTTTGACTCCAATATTCAAAAACGCTCGAGGCCTGCCCATTGCGCATCTGAGCACGCTTTTCGCGGTGCCGTTCGAGATAGAACCGCAGACGTTTGGGAGCGTGCTGACGAAACAGGCGCTCCCGAAGCACATAGCCTTTGGCCGCCTGGCTGAGCCGGATACGCAATCGCAGATCGTCAGCCAGTCTATCCAGATGCTGGATCATCTCGGCAGTGTCCCGGAACAGCAGTCCGTTGATTCCACTCTGAATGCAGGAGCGATAAACCTCGGCATCCTGCATCACCGCGACAACGTCGTGAATGGCATATTCCAGGAGCTTCACATCCGATCTTGAACGATTGAAGCTCGTGTCCAGTAGCGGAGCGATTCCAATCTGTATGGTCGTCAAAAAATTATAATAGTCCGCAATGGATCCGGTTGGCACCCGCTCTTTTGCGGCAGCGGGCAAATGCGAGAAAAGCCGCCAGATCGGATCTGAGCACATGAGCCGCAATTTGACTCCAGTGCGGCTGCAAATCCAGTTCATGAGCGGTTGCGCAATGGCAGCCATGTCCTGCAAGTGTCCTGTTGAGCCCGCCCAACCGATCGTCAGAAGTGAGTGAATATCAAATGTGCGCTCCTTCGGGATCGTCAGGATATGATTGCGGAACACGATCGAGCTTGGATTCATGGCTCGGTACTTCTCTCTCAGGTAGGGAGAACTGAACTGAATGGCATCGCATGCACGGGCGAGCTCGGTGATGAAGATCCGGTTCCTGGGAGTGGAATAGAACTGATGGCGGGGGTTTGACGGAGAGGTATGGAAGACATCATCGTTCCATTCATAAATCGTGACCAGGTTCTGCGCGTGACGTCGTCGGATCAAGGGCAATAGATCGATGTCGCACAGCATGTTCAGAACCAATATATCCGCACTCTCAGCCAGCGTCATTTTGTTGCGGTGCTCATTTGTCAAATTAATGACATGCACGTCGGGCAACTCCGACAGAGCTCGCGACGGCGCATAGGTCCGGTAGTAATAGTCCCCTGTGGTCTCATCGGATGGAACATCTATCTGTACGATCAACATGGGCGAAGCTTCCTCCAAATATGCAGTTCAACATCTGTATTCGAATTTGTGCAAACTGACAAGCTATGAAG
>JAVEVM010000477.1:0-4127 GCA_034005055.1 Desulforhabdus sp.
TTGATAAAACCCAGGATCTTTGCATCCCGAAACACATCGTTTGGCACTTCCGGCCGGTGCTCCAGGATATTCAGGGTTTCATAGAACATGCGCAGCTTGTTGATGAATTCCGCCCTGGTCTTCAGGCCTGCCAACAGGTCAACGCAAGCTTCAACTTCAGTCTGAAGGTCTGTTATGCCTCTATCGATAAAAACTTTCACGGCCCGATTTCTACGGTCGATCAACTTCGGCAGCTCTACACTGATATCGATGAGCGTGCCCGCGGTATCTTCCGCGTCGTAGTCCTTCAAGGCATCATTCAAATGTCGTGCAACGCCTATATAATCCACCACATACCCGCATTTCTTCAGCCCATATGTCCTGTTGACGCGAGCAATGGCTTGCAGAAGATCGTGGGCCACAACTTTCCGGTCCAGATACATAGCTTGTTCGACAGGTGCGTCAAAGCCGGTCAGCAGCATGTTGTTCACGACCACCATCGACAGTGGATCGGTCTTTTCAGTCCGTTCGACAGCGAGCTTGCGCTTGAAGCGTCTGATGTGCTCGTCCTGCTTATCCTTGTGCGACCAGTCCCACCACGATTCAGGATCGTTATGATTTCCGGAAATGACAACCGCCACATCAAGAGCCTCGATCAGCGGAAGCATTGGGTAAGCCTGCACAAGAAACCGTGCTTTCGGGTCAAGCTTCTCGATCTCATGATCTGGAAGTGCCAGGATCTCGGCTGGAATTGCTTGCAGCTCAGTGACAAGCTCATCTCTGGCGCCGAGGAGCTTTTTTCTATAGGTGACCGCGGCGCGACGGCTGGTGGCGACAACCTGGGCTTTATATCCTTCGGGTAGGATCACGTCTACATAATGCCGCAGCATGTCGTTGGCCTTCTGTTCAATCAGCAACGGAGCTTCCAGTACATCCCCTTCAGTGCCGTACTTCGCCTTGATGATTGACAGCTCTTCATCGGAATAGGTGCGGAACATATCCTCGAACAGCTTGTCGAGACTTGGCGCGTCTCTGACAATTCCATCCGCGGTGCGGCCTTCATAGAGTATCGGAACGGTAGCGCCGTCCAGTTCGGCATCCTGGAGCAGATACTTGTCTATGAAATCGCCGAATATTTCCCTCGTCTCCGTTTTCTCCTTGCTCAGTATCGGCGTACCGGTGAATCCGATGATGGCCGCATTGGGCAGGGCGCGACGCAAATTGCGGTGGAGGGATCTGGTGTGAGAGCGGTGAGCTTCATCCACCAGCACCAGGATCTCTTCCGACTCGTTAAGCACGGGAAATTCTTCGAATCGGATGCTTTCCTCAAAAGTCACCTCTTTTTCTACGACCGGCTCGTCCCTGCCAGGCTTCTTTTCCATGCGGATTATGGTCATGGCGATCTTTTCATCGCTTTTGGCCTGCCGGTCCACATCCTGGTACTTCTGCAACATGGCAAAGACAATATCAGGCGTTGTCTCTGATAGGATCCGTTGCGTCAGAGCTGTCGAAGATACCCGGCTATTTCTGTCGTTATCAGTCGGCCGTACGGCCTCACCAGAAAGCCGAGCCGTCTCGCGAAGCTGGACTTCCAGGTCAGTACGATCGGTGACCGTGACGATCTTATATCTTTGAGCCGATCCAGGGTCCGCATCTTCCGCACCAGGAACACCATGCTGAGGCTCTTGCCTGATCCTTGGGTGTGCCAGATGATTCCCCCTCTTTCGTCCCGTTCCGCACCCTGCGACCTTGTGCGACCCTCCTGGAGCTTGTGGGTCGCTTTCTGGATGGCGCGAAACTGCTGATAGCGGGCGACCACCTTACGGGTCTTGCCGTCGGCCTGCTGAAACACGGTGAAGTTACGGATCAGGTCCAACAGATGCGCCGGGCGAAGCATGCCTGCCGCAAGCACCTGCTGGCTCTGCTGGCTCTGCAGGCTCTTGCCCCGGGCGTTTCGCAATGCCTCCGGCCGCTGGTCGGTTTGCCTGAAGAATAGGGGAGTGCCGACACGCTCGGTCTGTTCTGGACCAACCGTTAGCAGCTCGGCTTTGGCTTCATCAAGATCCTCACTCGTAGGGATGATTCCAAGCTCTTCGGCTACTGTGCTCATGGGGACCGGGCTGGTGTCAGCCCATTCCCGGTAAGCTTCAGGTGGAGCTCCAATGGTGGCGGCCCGGGCCTCGAAAAAGTTGCTGGCGATCAGAAGCTGGTTCGTGTGAAACAATTTCTCGACGCCTTCATTGTCGGTATAAAGGGTTGGGAACAGCTCGCGGCGCTGGTTGGAGTACCGCAGCAATTGATTGATGGCCTCGTGGATCGGATTTTCAATGCCAGGGCTTTCGAGCTCAGCCACGACAACGGGGATGCCGTTGATGAAGAGCACCGCATCCGGGATGACATGCCCCCTTCCGCTGGTCAGTGCCACCTTGAACTGATTGATGACGAGAAAATCATTGTTCTCGGGCCGCTCAAAGTCGATATATCGAACCGGTCGAGGTCTGCCATTATCCCAATCCGGCAGCCCGTCTACCACCGTTCCCTTGAGCAAGAGCTCGGTGGCTGACTGATTGATCTCCATCAGCCGATGACCGGCGGCGCGTTTCAGATCACTGATCGCCTTCGCCACCCGCGCTTCATCGAGCCAGGGCCGCTTATCGCGGAGATTGATCCTGGTCAACGCTTCCTGCAATCGGCCGGTAAGGATAACCTCGTTGAAGTTTGCACGCTCAGTCAGCTCCGGCACATCCACATCGCCTTCTATCCATGACCAGCCCATGGTCTTGAGCTGCTCGCAGAAAGGCCGCTCTACCAGATTATATTCCCACTGGATTTTGCTCATTCTTTGCCCTTTTTCTCTGCTTCGGATGGCGCAGAGTCACGCGGATTATCCGCCATCGAAGATTCGATCTGCTTCAAAACCTTATCGAAATCACTTTCGAACAATCGGTCCTGGACAATCCGGTATTTTTCGAATTCGCTTTCGGCATGGGCCTTGGCCAATTCCGCCGACACTTTTCCCTTGTCCTGCAGGATCGTCCTTTCGTCGAACTCAAGAAACAGATCAAGCCGCTTCGCCCAGTCTTCCATGGTCATGGGTATCCTGCGGAGTGCACGGTCTTCGGCAAGGTCCAGGTAAGCGTTGACGATTCGCCCCAGGGATTCCAATTCCTCCTTTGTCAGGTAATTTTTGGCGACAACCACATCCGTTTTCAGGATTCTCCCATCCGGCGCCCTTTCCCAGGAGGTCAGGCCCATATTGAGTTTCGAACTATCCGCCCGCTGCAAGATCAACTCGGCGGCAGTGTGGCCATGGATGGCGAAGTGCAGCTTGTTCTGCACCTTGGCAAAAAACGCCTTCGTGGTCGGTGCGTCTTTGTTGTAATCGACACTGGTAGCGTAAATATCGGTGATCTTCTGGTAGAAGCGACGCTCGGAGAGTCGGATCTCGCGGATCTCCTCAAGCAGCCGTTCGTAGTAGTCTTCGCCAAGGAACGTGCCGTTTTCCATTCTCTTTTTATCCAGCACATAGCCCTTGATGGCAAATTCCCTCAGAACCTGCGTAGCCCATTGGCGGAATTGCGTGGCGCGAATGGAATTGACCCTGTAGCCAACGGATATGATGGCGTCCAGATTGTAGAACTCCACCTCTCGGGCAACCTGCCTGGAACCTTCCTGCTGAACTATTCGAAATTTTCGAATAGTTGCCTCCGGCTGAATCTCGCCGCTGTCATAGACCTCTTTCAGATGATAATTGATTGTATTCACACCCACATCGAACAGGGTGGCCATGAGTTTCTGGGACAACCAGATAGTCTCATCTTCATAGCGGGCCTCGATACTCTGCTCGCCGGCCTGTCCGGTGAAGATCAGGAATTCGGCTGTGGAATTGCGGATCAGTTGTCTTTTCTCTTTCATGCCTTTTCCACTCCTTCCATGATGGTTTCCGGAACACGGACTCGGCCGGTGAGGAGGTCGTTTTGTAAACCGGATTTGAGCAGACCCAACTTTTCAGAGATTTGTATCTCCTTGCTGATCATGATGTCGAAATCCTTGATTTTGTCCACCACCATCAATTGCTCTGCTCTGGATGGAAATGCGAAAAGCAATTTGGATAATAACGTTGTATTCAGGTTAACCATTGCTGAACC
>JAVEVM010000478.1:0-4121 GCA_034005055.1 Desulforhabdus sp.
GGGCGGTCTGCAGGTTGACCACAGCCGTCCACAGGTGCATCGCAGGATCATAAAGCTCGGCACTGACAAGGGTTCCGCCGGGGCCTTCCCCGCCGGCCGCGAGCACACAACCGTCCGATAACAGCGTCGCCGTGTGTTCGTCGCGGGCGGTATTGAGGTTGCCGGTGACTGTCCACGTGCCCGTTTCCGGATCATAGATTTCAGCGCTGGCAAGGGTATCATCGGAGTCTTCCCCACCTGCCAACAATACACGACCGTCGGACAGCGATGTGGCTGTGTGGTCGTTGCGACCCGTGTTGAGGCTGCCGGTTGCCGTCCATGTACCCGTGGCCGGATCATACAGCTCGGCACTGGCAAGGGTTCCGGAGGGACCTTCACCGCCAGCGGCCAGAACCAGACCGCCGGGCAGGCGCGTCGCTGTGTAATCGTCGCGGGCGGTGATCAGGCTGCCGGTGGACGTCCACGAGTCCGTCGTCGGATCATACAGCTCGGCACTGGCAAGCGGGCCGCCTGCACCTGCCCCGCCGGCTATCAATACACGGCCGTCCGCCAGCAGTGTTGCCGTGTGGTCGTTGCGAGCCGTTTCCAGGCTGCTTACGACCGTCCACCTTCCCATTAACGGATCGAAGATTTCCGCACCGGCAATAAGACTGTCAAAGCTTTCACCACCGACGATCAGCACCCGGCCGTTCTGCAGCAGCGTCGCCGTATGTTCGTCACGGGCGGTATTGAGGCTGCCCGTGGCCGTCCAGGTGCCTGTCTTCGGATCGTAGATCTCGGCACTGCCAAGGGAGCCGTCAGAGCCTTCTCCACCGGCGACCAGCACACGACCATCGGCCAGCAGCGTCGCCGTGTGGTCGTTTCGGGCTGTTTCCAGGCTGCCCGTGGACCTCCAGGAATGAGCCTCGACAACAGGTGCAACAATGAAAGTCAGCAGACAGGCGAAGAAGGCAACGTAAGCTGCTCTGCGAATTCCCCGGCACGATGCTCCCGGACGTGGATCTCTACCCATAACTCCCCCCCTTTGCTTTTGAATAACGTTTTAATTTGGTTTTATGGTTGGCGCTCCTAAGCTGTTGTAGATGGGATAATAGACGCTTACACGGATCATGCTCGATTTAAAGCTTTGAAAGAGCGCTTATAAAGTTCTGCGATCGCCTGCTTGCCCGCTTCACTGAGATGCCGGGTCCCCGTGCCGACAAAAGTTTTGTATTCGATTGCCGGCTCATTTTCCACCCAAGCGTTCTCCTGCCATGAAAACCAGGCGTTGCGGTCCTGATCGAACACGCTTAAGGGCCGGTTGAACAATTTGGCCAGCTCGACAGCCCAGCCGGTTCCGCCTTTGACGGTTTTGTCCGCTTGAATCCAGCCTATGGCGAAAACCTGAAACCCATTGTTAACCATATGGAAGATGAGCTGCATGACTTTTCGGATGGTCTCGACACTGGAGTAGGTTCGGTTCATACGCATGGAAACGATTTCCATACTGATGTCTCCCCGTTTCATTTCTTCCGGCCCCAAAACGACGAGCCCTCGACTGCGGGAAGTATCGTGGCCGTCATAGGAAAAGTTCACTTCCCCAACCCCCCACAGTTCAGCCTGCGTGCCGAATTCTGCTTCCGCACCCCGCAGGCCGCCGCTGTAAAGTGTGAATTCACTTGCATTTGCCATCAGTTTCTCCTTTTCCATTGTGCAACTATTGTAGGTTGTCGCTTCGAGTTGAAGCTCATCGGGTTCAACGCATAATCATTTGCCGCAAAGAGGAATAATTTTAAAACTCATAAATAGTTGAGTGGCGCCGTTCAGATGGACCATCACAGTTTGAGGGCGGCCGTTCAGACAATACATTCTACATCATGCTCTACTTTTTTTGCGATATTGCCGCCTGGACCAATCTTTAGACTCTCGACCCAAAGCCTCTCTTCATAACCTATGTTTTTTTATTTTCAAGGCCTGCTTATTCTTTTTGACCCGCAGAAGGACCGGCAGCCGGCGGAAAACAAAGCGCCTCCGATTCTCAGCTTGTCAAGTCTGCGAGACTGGCTGCCCTGGACGGGTTTCGGGGCTGGATCATGGTCCTGATGGCGCTCGACCATGCCAGGTTTTTCACCGGCAGGCTTCATTCTGCCGAATTCTGGGGGCTGCCGCTTTTGCAGAGGAACGCCGAAAGCTGAATCATTTCAAAGTTGAGCTCCAGACCCGGGTGCTCTACTCAATCAAGTGCTGAACGGCTACGAAAAAGTAAGGTTACATCGGTTACCACGCGGTCCAGCCCGGCGTACAGACCGGGCTGAAAGGATTTGGCGAAAAAAAATCCGAGGCTATTTCGAGTCGTCCGTTAACGACTTCATGAAAGCAACAATCGACCTTTCTTCATCATCGCTAAGTCCCAGATTGCCGAGGTCGGTGCTCATGGTATCCGCATATTCGGGCAGCGGCCAGTCCGCCACGTCCCGCGTATTGCAGAAGTGTACGATGTCCTCGAGGGTCGCGAAGTACCCGTTGTGTCCGTAGGGGGAGATTTGGCGATGTTGCGCAGGGTCGGGACCTTGAACTTGCCGTATTCCGATTCGTATCCAGCAATTCCTTGTGACTCCAGAAATCCACCAAGACCGTAATCGGGAGGCGCACCGCCCGCCAATTCGTGCAGCCTCCAGTTGGTTGGTATGCCAAGGTTGTCGTAGGTATGGTCGGTAAAAAGAGGGGGATATACGATACCATCGGCATCGACGAAATTGGCGGTTGCGGCAAGCCGCGCAATTGCCTTTGCCAGGGTCGTTGAAAAGGGCCAAGCCCTGCAACTGCCGGATTGACAAGATCCCCTGAGGCAAGGTTGATAGATTGGTTGTGGTGTTGATTTCACTTACCGCTATCCCCCTCTCCTCGCAAGCCTGCCAGAAGCGGTCGAACTTGGAATAGAACTTTGTTACCGCGCTGGATCTCTCGAATGCCGCTATAGCACGCGCTATGTTGTTGTAGGTCCCATCTATATCCGAGAAATCTGTATCCGGATAGACTTGCAGAAACAACGGGGCATAGCTTGATGTCGCTACCCGATCGACGACAGTTTCTCTGTCGATTCCCATCTCGACCGGATTTTCAAAGGGACCCTGGGCCTGCTTTGCAAGAGGATCATCGAGGGTCCAGCCAGTCGCTCGCCCATCCCAAAACATGCCTCCGGTCCAAGTGCCGTTCACATTCTCAAGAACGGGACTGAACCCGGCATAGGCGGAGCTCGGCGCGTTTCGCCCACCGAACGACATTTCATCGGAGCCGATGGAAACGGGAAAGTTGATGGAGTCTTTGCCGTTTTCAGGATCGGCGAAACCAGCCGAGGGATGGCGGCAAGTCATGCAGGATTGATTGAAGTTAAGCGATAAAATGGTGCGATCAGATCAAAGATGGTCTATGTAAGAAAGGCCGTCCCATCCCAGAAAATGATATCTGGATCGCAGCCATTGCTCTTCAATATGATCTTGTCTTGGTTTCACGCGATGACTATTGTCAAGAGACAGCCGGGCTGCAGATCGAGAAGTGGTGCGCTTAATCCTTGTTGCAGCGGATCAGGCGGGAAGCAAGTAACACTTTGGAGCTTTATGCACACCGAAATAGGCATACGACTGGGATTTTTCTTTGGCATCTTTATCCTGATCGCCGTTGGTGAAATCCTCGCACCGCGGCGGATTTTGGCCACGCCAAGGGGGGGCCGCTGGTCGCGAAACTTTGCACTTCTTGCCCTTAATCCGCTCTCGGCCCGTCTCCTGTTTCCCGTTCTTCCGGTAACACTCGCACTTCTGGCCTCAGAGCGTCAATGGGGACTTCTGAACAACATTGATCTTCCCTACTGGCTTGAAGTGGCTATAGGGGTGATCGCCATGGATTTTTCCATCTACCTGCAGCATGTTCTCCATCACGCCGTGCCGGCCCTTTGGCGTCTGCACATGGTGCACCACGCAGATCTTGATTTTGATGTCACCACCGGTCTGCGCTTTCACCCCATAGAGATTGTCATCTCCATGGGAATCAAGCTCATGACCGTGGCCGCTCTCGGACCTCCCGCCCTGGCTGTTCTCATCTTCGAGGTGGCCCTCAACGGCACCTCAATGTTCAACCACAGCAAC
>JAVEVM010000479.1:0-4116 GCA_034005055.1 Desulforhabdus sp.
AAACACAGAGGTGTCGATGACGATAGTGTGGGAACCCTCTCTCATCAGAGCCCGGGATCTGTACCGCATTGCATCGATCCTTTTCCGATAGCGCCCCCCAGCGAAGCGCGATACCTTCATAGGCGCCCCGGCCGCAGCTGTGGCCGTGTGACGTCCTTTGAAACGTTCCAGACGCTCTTCCAGACATGAATGATCGCATTTGTAGGGCTCTCTCCAGTTTCTGCAGCAACCCGACTCTCCGCCTGCGAGGGTATGACGGTAAAGAAAATGAAGTCTTTCCGTGGAAATCCATTCTCGAACTGGCAGGATAATTGCTATTATTGATTTGCGGACGCCCGCCGGCAAAAGCGTCAGAGAAGGGCCGGATCGCTTTGACAGCTGGCTTGCGGTGCGATCCGGCCAGGGCGAATGGCTTCAAAAGGGGTGCTTAGGCGGCGGGAGGTTTTCCATGGCAATACGAACTGAAGTCCGAGGCGATCATGTTCAATAACACATTAAAGAACCTGTGTATTTTCCGATTGGTATACGGATTGTTTGAAGGTCTTTCTTCCTTTTCCGGCCATAGTCGTGCCGCGTTGATTTACGCGGAAAAGCCCGACGACGCCATGCGCATATATGATCCGCAAGCACTGCTGCGAAGTCATGAATCCGAGCTCTACAAGATCTATCTCACATCGAAAGAACGGCGCGAAGATACTGCCGGTCCTGAGGATTTTGAAGGCTTGTGGAGCGTTTATCCGGAGGAAAACCCGCGACTGCCCGGCCTCATCTCGTATGGAGCCAGGACTGCAAGCATATTCCATCAGATGTGGTTTACCGAGCATCATCCCAATATATGCTCGACGGGTCCGACCGAAAAATGGCTTGAGCACGCCGTGTCCCTGCTCGCTCACGATTTTGCAAATGCAAACTCGATCTATCTCGGCAGCTCCAGGTATGTGATTCGAGAGTATAAGACACACGCCATTCGTGACTACATTCGGGATGAGCTCTACAAGTTGTACGGCTGGGAGAGCCAGCTCGAAATGTATCGCATTCTTGATGCCATCCTCGGGATTTCCAAAACGCCGGAAGAAGGATCATGGCCGCGTGGCCGACTGGGCTTCATAGAACCGCGAGAAATTCCAAAGGTTCGGTTCCTGGCCCGTTTTCCTGATCTTCAGCAGCCCGATCTCGGCAACTATAAACATACCAGGAAGTTGTTGATCGCCGTTGAGGATTCAGAACGAATGCTGGTCTCAGACGGCAAGAATGTCATCGGAGTGGCTAAAGGGGCAATGCCGGATTGCAGAATAACAGCCGATTTCCTGGGAGATCACGGGTTTCTGAGGTTCTCCGGCAAACCGGTTTGCAGCTTCTCCGACGGCAGCTTCCATTCATTCAATCATCGCCCTAACCTGGTAACCTTAAAACATACCCTGCTCCGCTCGTCGCCCGATCCGACTATCGGCAGCACCTTATATGCAATGGTAGCGACCATGACGCGCAACACCGAAACATTCCAGCACGGGTGCACCATTGTTCTGGATCTCAATGAGGAGCCCGTGCAAATTGCAGGGCAGGTGGTGGATCATCCTCTGGATCTTCGAGACGAAAAGCTGTTCCAACTGGCAAAATCATTGGGCAACATTGACGGGGCTATTCACATCAGGCCGGATTTGCACCTGCATGCTTTCGCTTGTCTGCTGGACGGACGCTGCGCTCCCCGCGAAGATCGGTCGAAAGGGGCCAGATTCAATTCCGCTTTAAGGTTCACCGCTCAACACCAAAACGTCATTGTCGTGGTGGTCTCCGCGGACAGACGAGTTTCAGTGATTCAGGACGGCCTTGAGTTGACGGCCCAATGCGAATGGAAACCATTTTCGGACTTCGTAACGACACCACCCACTCTTGAGGAATGGGTTGAAACCGACAGTGTTCCTCAGTAAAAAAAGCTCAGTGAATGACCGCTCGCAGTATGAACTAGTCTTTGGTGATGCTCGGGCTTTTTCTGCAGAAATATAGCAATTCTCATTTTGGATGCTGATCGTTTTCGGTAGGCGATTTAAGAGCCGCTGTCTCTCAATAGGGGTGTGGAGCCGCTGGCTCTTAAGTCGCCTACGGCATGTCCGACCTCTAAAATGAGAATTGCCGGCAGAAATACGTTCATGTTTCAGCTCAGATCACCTTGCCCGGCGGCGCTTTGATGCGGATAACAGGCGGCCGATAAGCCGACGGCAGAGCAGCCCCGGCCCGGTAATAAGAAGCAATAACGGCAAGAATTCAAGATGACTTTTTTGCGCGGGAATCGGAGTCCCTCCCGCGACCGTCCAGACGTGAACCACGGCGGAATTATCGTCGAGGCTGCCGAGCCCTCTTTCGATCATGAACACTCGCTGCGTTGCTGAATCGAAGGCCATGCCCCCCACATCCCCGCAGGTGTGTCCCTGCGCGTCGCGCAGGTAAAATTGCGTCGGCCGCCAGATAGCATATGGAACGACGTTCCACGCGTTCCGTACCCCCTGGGCAACTAGTCCCAGTTCATCCACATCGTAGAAGATCACCTGCCGCTCCAAGGGGTCGCAGTGATAGCCCTGCTCATCACCACGGCAGCCTCCGGGTAATGTTCCATAGTTGTTATCACCAAGTCCCTTCACTCCCAACAATATGATAGCCTGCTTGCTGCCCGCCTCAACGAAACTGGCGCCCCGCCAGTCGTCGCACATGGTGAAATCCGGAAAGTCGCACCTGGTCTTGTCGGTAACATTGGGGGCGGCACAGAGAGGTTGAAAGCGGTACCAGAGCATGGGCACGGCATCCAGGTCGCCGCTAGGGCTCTCGGTCGCCCAAGGCCGGAACGTAAACAGTGCGGGCCCCATCGACCCAAATTCTGTTCCGCGACACTTTCCCGTAACCAGCGTCCTTCCGCCGAGATAGCGGTCCGCGTACCACTGAGGAACGGTAAAAAGATAATCTCCCTGCTTGTTACCATGATAAGGTTGTTCCCAAGGACCCACATGAAAGAGACCGCGGGGACTCGATCCGTCCATTTCGGAGAACCAAACCACCGGAAAGGAAGGGTCGGAAACCCAATACCAGTGATCCAGGCTCCCGTAAATCTTATCGCTCGTTTGTGCTCCGCGGCGGGGTACGTATTCTATGTCGCCGGCCCATATGGTGTCCCACGGATCGAAGTAGCTCTCAATCAGGTCGCCGTCAAACTCGACAAACGGCCGCAGCCTGATTGCAATGGGAAGTGACAGCCAGTTTGCGGAAATGGCTGGGGAAGGAATCGAGACCTCAGCGAACTCCACCGGCACCTGGTCATGGCCGGTAACCAGAAGTGACCCTTTTCCTGCGTCTCCCAGCGGGTAGTAGGAAAGCCCCTGAGCCCCCCAGTTGAAATCGTCCGGCAGTCGGAAAGCCCCCTGGTAAATAAAGTCCGCCGGCTGCAGTCGAGTTGATGCCGCCTGCGCCGTGTCGCTGCCGGCTCTGCCCTCAGACAGCACAAAAGCCTTTGAGCCAATTCGCCTGTCGTTGGTTTTTTGCCCGCTCAAAACATCTATGGCGGAACTGCCAGTGGCATGAAGAACTGCAAAAGCCAGAAGAATCACTAAAACTCGTCTCTTCATAGCCGCCCTCCTGGTTTGTGAGTCGCAATGAAGGATGTAAAAGCGAGCTTCTGTAACTCCCGCTCGATGCTGTTTTCGTAAAAACCCCCTTGACCGGCTGGTCACAACAAACCATGAAAACGCGCAAGGCATCAGGCGCGTGGGCCCCTGCTTGTTGAAGAGCCCTTGAATCAGCGCCCGTCGCGCGAGCTCTCAAGGATAACCTCGCGCAGAGACGCGGAGACGCAAAGAAAGGTTCGCTTTCTTATTCTCTGCTCCTTTGCGTCTCTGCGGGAGAAACGCAAATTTTGTACTATCAAGTTACGCTTGCAAAACCCTAAGAATATGGATCATCCCGCTGGAAGCAAAAAAGCCGATCCAACGCGATATGGGCAGACTTTGTGCCAGAACACCAAATAATTTCTCCTGCTGAAGCAACATGTCGAGGGTACCCGACACAACTCAAAACTGAAAACTCAAAATTAAGAACTTCGATTCTGCGCTCTCTTCAGTTGTTCTAGAGGAG
>JAVEVM010000480.1:0-4107 GCA_034005055.1 Desulforhabdus sp.
AGCAGATAATGCAGGCGTTCGAGATGCAGCTGCTGACGCTGGGCTTCCACCTGCGGTAACATCTCTTGCGCAGAGGGCAAGAATCCCAATTGAGCATCGTAATAAGTTTCAATCACACCATATACACTGGCTTGTTCCTCGGAACTGCGGTAAGGCGGCGCGTAACAGTCGAATAAGGCATAGAGCTCATCGTGCAGAAATGTGCGATCATCATCTGAGCGTGCTTTGACAAAGGTTAAAATACGCACTTTATCAAGATATTGGGTGGCTTTCGTAATATCCCAATCACCTTGTGGCGTCTTCAATCTCAGCAGACGCGCCAAAAGTTCGGGCGTTGCGCCTTTGCGCAGCCAAGCTAGCTGCCGCAGCGTCTCGCCGACAGGAGAAGGACTGGCCTGCAAACAGTCGAATAAAGCATGTCGCACTATCTCTTGCAGTTTCTCTGGTTCGAGAGATCTTAATTTTTCGAGAGGCTCGGCAAAAACCAGAGGTAAAACCGAGCCCTGAGCCACCATATCGGCCACCAAGGACAAAAGAATAGGTTTCCCCTGAGTTAAGAGGGGCAGCGCCGCACTATGTTCTTCGGAAAAAGCTTGCAACCGCGCAGTCGCATCAGGGTCAGCATACTTAGCGATGATGGTTTCTAAATATTCCTTGCTTTCTGCTTCGGACAAAGCAGAAACCGTAAAGGTTTCAGTCTGTATATGTGGGTGTTGCTGTATCAAGCTGTCGAGTTGCTGGTTCCATACTGAGGGCCGTCCGGCCATGAGCACAATCACATTACCTTGAATCTTTGGAAGAAAGTCGTGTAAAAGCCAATTGCCAATATCCAGTACAGTTGCTTGTACTTGTTCCTCATCTGTGTAAACAAGCACTTCCAATGTATCTAGTGCCAAAATCACCGGGCGAGTGGCGCTCAACAGATTAATATCATTCACAAAGCAATTATCTAGTTCCCGCAGGTGCTCTTGAACCTGCCTGTCATTGCCTTCCTGTCTGGCTTCATCCAATTTGCCCAATAAGGTCCGTGTTCCAGGAAAAAGCACCTGGTCAAAGCTATCCAACACCCTACGCACAAAACCTTCGGGACTTTGTGCGTCCAGATGATACAAGTCAACAATGGTTCGCGCGGTACAGAACTCATTAACAGACCACTCTTCAAGCGCAGTCATCAACAAAAATGTCTTACCAATGCCTCCCGCACCCTCCAGGTAGAATAGATTCAGGCCAGTGTTATGAACTCGTGTTTCAAGCACCCTGAGAAATGGTCTCTGCCCCACCAGAGGTATTCTGCGTGCACCGCTAAAATCTGATTGGCTTTCCATAAGCATAGACCTCACTTTTGGATGGTTTGCATTAGAGAGTTATACAAGCTGGGGTTTTCTTCTTCTAAGCGTCTTTGGGCGGCTTTTTTGATGGCTTCACGTAACACTAAGGGCGCATCATCATCAACAGTTTCGGTTAATCCGTGTTTTTTCAGCACATTCCGAATCTCAAACGCGGGCACGGCAAAGAAAAATGGCGATCCTGCAATCTCTTCAACTTTTGAATCTTCGATACTATTTAGCAAACAGGTGATATCTAGATACTGCCGAATTCGCTCTTGGTCAGATTGCGGAATACGAGAGAACCAGTAGGAAAGAAGATCATCAAAAGCTTGGTCATCGCCGTTGTGTTCATTGAACAAGTAACTTAGTAAAGGTAGCCCCCCACTTCGATTATGAATATCGGCAGAATCTAGATTTGTACCTAATTTTGCCAATTGGTCCTGGGTTTGCGCCTCACTAAATGGCTTGAGCGACAGCGGCTCAACAGCTCGTAGATATGTGGCATACCAGCAGACGTTGTTTTCTGTAGTCAAAGCCATCACAATCAACGCACCCGCATCTGCACAGGGACGCAATACTTCATATTCGAAAGTCGTGAGTGGTTCGCGCAAGGGTGGAGGGGGGACATTATCCAATAACAACACGGGGCCTTTGCCCTCAAGATGTAACAGTTCCTTATTAATCTCCTGTTTGATTTTCGCTGTGTCATTGATACTTTCCGGATCTTCCAGGTTAAAGAAGAAAGGTTTTGGCAGCCTAAGTTCACTTGCATGCTCGAGATATTTTAACAACCACGTTTTTCCGATGCCATGCGGACCGGTGAAACCTAAAATCATTCTCGAGGTCTTCCCATTTTGTCCCAAAGTGTTTAGCCAATGGGCGAAGTGGCAGTGGAGACGTTGTAATGCTATTGGTTTAACAAAATGCTCAGATTTGAAATCCGGTGGTCTTATTGTTACTTCGCTCATATGTGACGCTCCAGGATTCTGTTGAAAGTTTCCTCATCCAATGGCAAATCTTCCTCTTCAAGCAAGAGAGCATTCCCCAATGCAATTAAACGTTGGGGGCTGCCTTGCGATGCCTGGATCAGGGCTTGTTCAGATTTTTCTAGATCTGTCCTAACTCTTATTCTCGAAATCTTCCCCGATGGATCACGTTCTCTGAGCATACGGAGAAGGTCTTCTTGTGACCATCTCAATGTTACTGGAGCGACAGGGCAATGAGACGGTTTAGCATGAACAAAGACTTTTGGAATAATGGCACATGGCCCCAAAATAGGTAGCCAACGGTTCAGCAAACAAGTAACAACTTGCTCAAACTCCACATCAGCGCTTACGTCTACCAATAACAAGGTGTAAGTGTGATCATAGGGATGTAAATGAATAACATTCTGAAAATAGCTCTGCTCTAAAACTGATCCAGCCAGCACTTCTTCCAATAGTCTACTGTCGGGATTTGCCCAATTGAGACCCAGATTCTCCATAAGCTTGAATAAGTTCTCCTGTCCGCCCGCGTCTTGTAATAACAAAGTGACGATATTAGATCGTTTACCTTCCTCCAATCCCAAGAGAGCATAAGGGTCTTTCACGATAGTCTCACGCCAGGCGAGAGCCAAGGCCTGTTGAAGATCTTTTGCTAAGTCAGATTCCGAACCGTATTCGGCAACATGCATATAGACCGGGAAACTACCTTTAGGCGGTTCTTCGCGGGCTTTCCAAATATGAGCTGTCCGCCCTGCCCCAGGTGACACAATACAAAGACTGGGTTTTGGCGTCATTATGTCGTTCCAAATAGAGGTTTCTATGAAGCTCCTTAATAACAAATGATCATACTCTGCTTTCTCAGCGCCCAATGGCATCCTTTTGCGTCCAGTCTCATCTTCTTTTGGCAATAAATCCCGCGGCCTAATCGCGTCTTTAATCGGATCTGCGGGTTCGTTTCTTTCGTGTTTCCAACAGCTAAGTAGATATTTGCCCGCAGCACTTGACTTTAGAAAGGCCCGAATCTTATCATCATCTAAGGATTTGCTTTGCTCAATCCAAGCAATTACCTTAGGTTTTGCCGCCACCCCTAGAATTTGAAACCCTGACAAAACAGCCTGCCATACATCCTCTGTTGGTTCCCCTGTACCATAAGCAATATGTCTCAAAAATGCTTCTAGCTTTCGATATTTGTCAGGTCCCACACATAACTGCCATTCCCACTCAAAATCCTGCAACCTTTTTATCGCATCTTTAGCGTCTTCGCCAGAAAGCAGTTTATGCGTCAAATCCGCTCGCAGGTATGTGAGCCAAGAAGTATCAAAATACTCACTTAGTGCCTTCTTCTTATTCTCTTCATTACAAAAAGCATGAAGTTCTATGTAACGTTGGCAACGATCTTCTGCAGATGAGAGAGTGCGAATACTTCTGTCAACCCAGGCAACAAAACCCTGATGCTCCCTGTTTTTGCGCTCCTCTTCTCTAATCTCGAGTTCTTTTATGTCTTGAGCGCGTTTTTCTTCACGCTCTCTCTCTCTAATTTCAAGTTCTTTTCTTTCTTGAGCACGTCTTTCATCCTGGCGTTGCTGCCAATCGCTGTAGAGTTTTACAATACCTAAAACGCCTGTAATGATAGTGAGCGTCCACTGTAGAGGGCCACTAGTTTCAAAAAGCGCCCTAACAAGATGCCTCCAACTCGACTGCCAAAGCGTCTCTGATGAAATTCTTGGAGTATGATTGAGAGGTTCGACATTGTTGATGGGCGTTAGACGACCATCGTTACCAACATAAAAGGCTTG
>JAVEVM010000481.1:0-4097 GCA_034005055.1 Desulforhabdus sp.
ACCTCTTTGAACACATCACTCAATCGAAGAATTCCTATGATTTCCGTACCGCTGGTGACCAACAAAGACAGAAGATGGCCCATCACGAGCAGGTGAATGGCATCATCCAGGGAGGCATCCACCGCGACACATTCGCCCTCGGTGTAATTGACCATGATATCTTTTACTTTCTTTTGTGAAGCTTTTCGGCAGATATCCTGCATGGGTTTTTCCCACAGGCCGTAGTTTTTGAGCATCGACTTGATGAATTCGGGACTCCAGCCAAACCGAGAGATGGCATTCAAGTCACCGATCTCCTCATATTTCGGCTCCAAACTGTGAATAACATCAAATCGGCTGATTTTGCCGATGATCTTCCTATTCCGGTCATAAACCAAAACCGCCCTGTGCCTGTCCCGCTCCTGGTCAAACCGTCGCTGCGCCTCTTCCAGGGCGATAACCGCGTCAGACAGAGTGGCCTCTTCAGAGACGGTGGCATACTCGTCCAGCGGGATCATCAACTCTTTCACTTTGATGTTTTTCATTCTGCTCCCCTCATGAAAATATCGACAAAACTACACCCGGGTTGTCCGTACGTGAATGTGCTCACAAGCCGGCCGCAAAAAAAACAGCCATTACTTATCCAGTTTATGACAGCTCGGCCGTTACAAGGCACCTCGAATATCCGCACAATCCTTTCAGTCCCATCCTCGCGTCAACATAATGCGCTCTATCTCCGCGTTGCGGATGCGCTCTTCCTGTGCAGCCTTGCGCTTATAGGCTTTAACGATTTTCCCCACAAGATCCCTGGTTTCGGCCGGTTTCATCAAATAATCATAGGCTCCAAGCTTCAAACCCTCCACCGCAGTCTCGACGGTCGCATTGCCGGTAAGCATGATTACCTCCAGAATGGGCTTCACTTGCTTAATCTCGCGCAAGGTATCAACACCGTCTTTACCGGGCATGAGAACGTCCAAGACGACGACATCAACCTCTCGCTCGGCAATTTGAGCCAGAGCCTCATCTCCGCTGTGCGCCCTGATTACATTGAAATCGCGGGTTTCCAACCGTTCGGCCAAAACCTCTACAAATTCCTTTTCATCATCCACCAACAACACATTGATTTTCATCAAACAAACTCCCTGACTGGTTTTCTCTCTTCGCCTCTCACCCGGCTCATTCAATTCCTGGAGTACAAGGTTGCACCTATTCAGTAACTGGGCACCCTTTATAGCAAATAGGCCGTCTCCCTAGGAGGCTGTCCGAGAACTGTCATTTCGAGCCGAAGGCGAGAAATCTTATGCTTGCAAGTGGCTGATTTTACAAATTTCTCACTTCGCTTCGCTCCGTTCGAAATGACAAAAGAGGCATTCTCGGACATGCTCCTAGAGGCTCTCGTCTTCCGAGGCTCCACACCCGCTGTCTTCTTTTCCTTCATCAATCGCCTGTACATTTTCATCCTTAGCTGCATCCATAGTCTTGCCTGCCGATTTTCTCCTCTGCTTGTGCGACAAAGCTTTTTGACTCTGTTTCTGCTGCCTGTGCCCATAGGCAGCCTTAATGCGATCCAGCAAGGTTTCCAAGCCAAACGGCATCAACAAATCGTCAAATGCTCCCAAGCGCATGCCTTCAATGGAGAGGCCGAGATGCTCCGCCGGCAGCAATAAAATCACTTCCGTCAGGGGGCGCGTCTTCTTGATGGCTTGCAGCAGTGTCAAGCCGCGCTGTTTCAGCCCTTTCAGCCCCAATAACACCACATCGATCTTTTCCTTCTGCACGATCCTCTCTGCCTCGGTCTCGTCAACCGCCACAAAGACCTGATAATTTTCCATTAAAAGTCGCTGGGAGATATTCTGACAAAAGGTCTGATCGGTATCAATCATCAACAATTTTATGGCCATATTACAACACTCGAATGAACGAAACAGCAACTTTTGTGCGGAGCACCCGCACCTTCTAATCGTCGCCTTTGCGGCGAAGCGCAGTTGCAAAGCACTTCGGCAGCGCACCCGAGAAGCTCGCACAATTCCCCTTTCGCCGCAGTTGTGTGGCAGCGAGGGCGTTGCGGCAGTTAGCCCGGCTAGCGAGCGAAGTGTGGGGATCTGCGCTCAGAGCGGATTCTTTACAGGGCAAGTGAATTTCACCCCTTTAAAGCATCGGTTTAAGATCACCGGGATTGCCCTTCAGCAAGCGTCGTGCCACGAAGATTACAATGGATATTCAGCTACTTATAAAATTAGAGGAAAATATGGCGGGCACCGTGAAACAAATTGTTACAAAATGAACCAATACGCACCATCCACTATGAAACATATTGATACATTCAGGCCGGATGGCCTCCGGCTCTTCGATCGGCAAGGCAGGGAATCAATACCGACACGGCTTGGGAGTGCCGTCCAACGGACCCTACAGCCCGACACCAGCACGCTTTATTGGCGGGCGCCGAGATTTTCTCTCAAGCTCTTGGCTAGAAGCCTCTGCGCAACATAATCCTTTCAATTTCGGCATTGCGAATGCGCTCTTCATGCTCCGCCTTGCGCTTATAAGCATTGACGATCTTTACCACCAAATCTTTTGTCTCCGTCGGCTTCATGAGATAATCGAAGGCACCTTGATGCATTCCTTCCACCGCGGTCTCAACGGTGGCGTGGCCGGTCAGCATGATCACTTCCATGATCGGTTTGACCTTCTTGATTTCCCGCAGAGTCTCGATGCCGTCCGTACCGGGCATGAGCACATCCACCACAGCCACATCCAATTCCTGCTCTCCAACCTTGGCTAAAGCTTCATCTCCGCTGTAGGTTCGGGTGACTTCGAAATCACGCGCTTCCAACCGCTCGGCCAGGACGTCAACGAATTCTTTTTCATCATCGACCAACAGCACTTTAATTTTCATATGACTTTCTCCTGCTCTATAATCGAAGCTCGACAGTCGACCGCCATTGCCTGGTTTTTGGCTAAACGACGACCGTTGCAGCTTCCGCTATCTTGTGCTTATAGGCCTGATTCAAAGCCTGTACGATCTCGCCAATGTCAAGCGGCTTTTGCAGATATCCGAAAGCGCCCAGCCGCTGGGCAATTTCTGCGTCCTTTTCAGAGCCGTGCCCGGTCAATATGACGACCTCGATTTGCGGTCGATTCTTTTTCACCCGCTTTAACACCTCCAAGCCATCCATTCCGGGCATATTGAGGTCCAGCAGAATTATGTCCGGAACATCATCATGGATCGCCTGCAGTGCCTGCTCGCCGTTGTAGACCACGCTAACGTCCAGATCGCGCAACTGTAATCGCTCTGCCAGTGCCAGGACAAACTCTTCTTCGTCATCGACCAGGAGCACTTTGAATTTCGTCATGTGGCGACTCTCCAACCTGGATATCAAGCTCAAAATGCCTTCGTGTCTATTCCTTGGCCCCGACAAAAGCTAAACCATAGCCACACATTTCATTCTCCTGCATGATTTCAATACCAAGAGGGTCGAGAATCTCGCGGACCGTTTTTATCGCATCGGTTGCTTCAATCTTTTGCATCAATTTACTACAGTCGGCAATCTCTCCAGTAAAGCAAATGTTGATGCACGGATCCTGCCCCCGCCGCTCGACACTCAGTTCAATCTCACTGCCCGCCGGCAGCTGATTCCAGCAGCTCTCCAGCAGTGTGAAAACCGCCATCTGCAATTCCACCGGCGAGGTGATCAGCACAACGGAAGACTCGGCCGGCCTTACGCTGAGCCCGATATCTTTCAACCGGGCAAAGCGCTCGGAAAGCTTGGTCAGCTGTTCTGCCAGATCATTCAGATCGATGCGCGCGAGGCGCTCGTCGGTGCTGTGGGCAAAGCGATTGAGGCGCGCCGCCAATTCAACCCCGCGCTGCACCTGCTGCTGGATGACGGTGACCCGGTGCGAAAACCGGTCAAAGTGCGGAAAGGGAGCATCCTTTGAAAGCGACAGCAAGTCCTCCATGAGACCTGAGGACTCTTTGATGATGGCCAGAATATTCTTCATTTCATGAGTGAATCCGGCCGTGATTTTACCGAAGAAGACCAACTCCTTGGCTGTTGTTTCCTTCATGTCTCCACCCCCGAATTCACGGCTTCCCGGATCTTTTCAATCAATTCATC
>JAVEVM010000482.1:0-4091 GCA_034005055.1 Desulforhabdus sp.
TCCATTGCCTGCAGCAAAGTCTCAGCGGTGGCCAGTCTGGCCTTTGGACTGCCATAAAGGGACTTAAAGGCAGATTCGCCCTCAAAATAAATCTCTCGCTGTTGAACAATTTTCTCGGGAAAAATGTGAGTATGAACATCGATGCGCATTTTGCCTCGCTCCAGATAGCGGTCTAAAGGTTGCACAAAGCCAAAAATACGATTAGGCTTACCATTACCGTGCAAGCCGGGCTGATGCAACAACAACTTCAGACACGGATGCACACGGATTAATACATAAGGGACTTTGAACATACCAATGTACCGCCTTCCGTATCCGTCATTTCCGCATGTTTTTGGCGGGAATCCAGGCTCTCCGTTGTGGCACGGTCTCCTGACCGTGCCACAACAGCAGGATCGGGCCTCAATAGCGCGTGCAGACGGTGCCCAACCGCGCGCAATTTGAAATTGTGGAATCCGTGTCCAATCCGTGGCTCGCAGAGGTGGAAATGCTCGAGGAAATGGAAAAAGTAGGGCGGGAAGCCATTTTTCAGGCGGGCGATTTGATCCGCCGCCGTATTGGCTCTGCTCCTGTCTTAAACATCCAGGCCAAGGGACCGTCAGATTATGTTACGGAAACAGATCGCGAAAGTGAACGTTTGATCGTCGACTCGATCCGCAAAAACTTTCCGGACCATCAGATCATGGCAGAGGAGAGCTCCAACATTGAGCTTGACGATAAGATCACCTGGATCATCGACCCGCTGGACGGAACAACCAATTTCATCCACGGCTTTCCGTTTGTTGCGGTTTCAATCGCCGTGTGCATCAAAAAAGAGATCGTTGTGGGGCTGGTATTGGACCCGATCCGCCGGGAGCTTTTCAGTGCCCGCAAAGGCAACGGCGCCCGTTTGAACGGTAGCCTGATTCGCATGGAGCAGTCTTGCGCCCTTGACAGTGCGCTCATCGCCACCGGTTTTCCTTTTCGTGCAAAATACCTTTTAGATCCTTATCTCAGCACTTTTCGAGATGTTTTTTACAGAGTGGGCGGGATCAGACGGGCGGGCTCGGCTGCACTGGATCTCGCTTATGTTTCCGCCGGGCGAGTCGATGGTTTTTGGGAGGCCGGGCTCAAGCCCTGGGATGTCGCGGCCGGAAGCCTGCTCATTGTTGAAGCGGGGGGCCAGGTGGATGACTTTTGGGGCGCCGGGCGCTATCTCCAGAACGGCCATATCGTGGCGGGAGTAAAATCTGTTCACTCTTTCCTGCTGGATCAGGTTCAAAAGCACCTGGCGCCCGCTCTATCCAATTTTGAGTTGTGAATTATGAGTTTTGAGTTGCCGGGCACCCGATGATACCTCGGCTCCTGAATCGATTTACGAGCTCAAATTTCAAAACTCAAAATTCAAAATTATTCTGTGACACTCATGGCCATCAGCTTCTTGCTGTTTTCAAATATCACCTCCATCTTTCGGAGTGAAATCACCTTGCTGACCACGCCGAACCCGAACTGCGGGTGGATAATCAAAGCTCCCTCGCCGTAGCTGTCGGAAATCTGGTAGGTGGGCACCGATTCCTTGCTGGCATCCAGCAGCAGCTGGCGCCAATCGTCATCGGTCTTGGGTCTGGATACTCCTTTATATAATACAGAGGGAGTCAGGTCTTCGTCTTCCTCTGCTTCGTCCAGCAGCAGATCTTCGTCTCCCCCGAAATCAAGCTCTTCTCCCTGATCGAATTCCAAACTTTGATCATCATCATATTCTTCCACGGAGGCTTCTTCATCAATTCTCGTCTTTTTGGGCATGGTAAAATCCCTCGCTTTCTTCTTTATTTCGGAGATCATTCCGTGTATTAGAACGCAATACAAACGTCAAGCTTTTTGTGTTTAGCCTTATAACAATCGCTCCACACCAGGACAACCATGCTTCGTATTCCTGAGACGATTCTTCCGGTCTTCAGCGTGATCCTGCTGGGTTTTTTTCTAAAACGAAGGGGAGTCGTCGATCCTCCCTTCGCCAAAACCGCCAATCAGATCGTGTTCTATGTTGCAATCCCGGCCATGCTCGTAAATTCGATATCGGATGCTCCATTCAAGGAGAACTTCCATCTGACGGCGGTAATATGTCTGCTTGGCGCGATAGTCGTGCAATTGATACTGAGCCTGGCATCCGCTCGGATCATGAAAATACCGGGGGAGCATTGGGGAACATTTCTGCAGAGCAGCTTTCACGGCAATTTGGGATACATGGCCTACGCCGTTGCGTACTATGCTTTCGGGCAGGAAGAATTCGCCAGGACCGCCATCTTGAGCAGCTTCCTCATGGTAGCGCAAAACCTTATGGCGGTCGGAGTGCTGCTTGCTTTCAGAACGGATTGTAAAATCAATCGGGAGGAGCAGGGAAAGGTCTTCATAAAATCCATCTACCGCAACCCGATCATACTGGCAGTGGTTGCGAGCATGCTCTATTCGGCCTCAGGCGCACCGATGCCCGCACCTGTCAAGCGATTCTTGCAGATCCTGGCCGGCATGGCCTTGCCCACTGCGCTCCTGTTGATCGGCGCCGGCCTCTCTTTCAATGCGGTCCGGCTAAGGATGAAAGAAATCGCCGGTATCGGTTTTTTGAAGCTGATCTGCTTTCCTCTCATCGGCCTTATCGCCATGAGGGCAGCTCATGTTCCTGATTTCTTCATTCTGCCCGGAGTCATTCTCCTCGCTGCTCCGCCGGCAACGGTCGCTTACGTGATGTCCGTTGAACTGGGAGGCGACCCCGAGCTCGCCGCCTCCAGTATTTCCATACTGACTCTGGCTTCTGCTTTGAGCTACAGTCTGTTGCTTCTTTTATTCGTTTAAAGGTCGGAGCCCTGTTCCTCATCCTCGCCGAAGCCGTACTTCAGGAGACGGTAGCGCAAGGAGCGAAAACTGATGCCCAGCAGCTCTGCAGCTTTCAGTTTGACTCCCTGAGCCCGCTGCAGAGCCTCGTTGAGCAGACTTTTTTCAATACCCGCAAGATATCGATCGAGATCCATGCCTTCCGGCGGCAAAGCGGCAGAGACCGGCTGGGGCCCCGAGCTTCTGCCTTTCTTATAATTCGCAAGGGTGAGGCTATCCGGCAAAATGATGCTGGAGGATTCGAGCACTACGCCTCGTTCGATAATGTTTTCCAGCTCTCGCACATTTCCGGGAAAGTTGTAGTTCGTCAAGATATCCATTGCGTAAGACGAGATCTTGCGCACATCTTTGTTTAAGGCCTTGCGAAACTTGGCTACAAAATATTCCGCCAGCAGCGGGATGTCTTCGCGTCGCTCTCGCAACGGCGGAAGGCCTATGGGCAGCACGTTCAGACGGTGATAGAGGTCTTCACGGAATTTACCCTCGATCACCATCATTTCCAAATTGCGATTGGTGGCTGCAATGATGCGCACGTCAACGGGGGTGTCTTCGGTGCCGCCTATCATCCTAACGGTCTTTTCCTGCACCAGGCGCAGCAGCTTGACTTGCAGGCCGGGAGAGAGCTCGCTGATTTCGTCCAGGAACAGAGTTCCGCCCTGGGCTGCTTCAACCAGACCTTTGCGAGTGGCGACAGCACCTGTGAATGCACCTTTTCTGTAGCCGAACATCTCGCTTTCGATAAGGGACTCCGGCACGCCCCCGCAGTTGACCGCTATGAAAGGGCGATCGCCGCGCGGACTTCGGCGGTGGATCGCTCTTGCCACCAGTTCCTTCCCGGTCCCGCTTTCGCCCGTGACCAGCACATTGCTGGAGGCTGGGGCGACGCGCTCGATCAGCTCATAAACCTTGCACATGGGCGGGCTCTCGCCAACCAGGCAGCTGAAATAAAGCAGACCCTCCCTGGCTCGTTTATAGGTTTCATGGTCTTCTGAGATTTGCAGCGCATCGCTGATCACCGCCCGCATTTCATCGATTTTAAACGGCTTGGGCAGATAGTCGTAGGCGCCCTCCTTCATTGCGGCCACCGCTGTTTCCGTGCTGGCATAAGCTGAAATGATGACGACGATGGTTTTGGGGGAAATCCGTTTACATTCCTTCAAGACCTGCAGGCCGTCTACCTGCTTCATCCGGATATCGGTGATCACCAAGTCGAAGAACTCGCA
>JAVEVM010000483.1:0-4091 GCA_034005055.1 Desulforhabdus sp.
TTCCAGATTCCTGTGTCATAAGTCGATTGTCGCACTCCTTCCGCGCAGTTTTGATGCTTCGAAATGTTAACATCAAAACAATGGATGGCAACGAGAAAAGCAAAACAGGCATCAATTCCGGCATAAGTGATGAGCGGCTGTGAGTGCACCGGCTTTTGGGATTGTCCGTGAGAATCGCTTGAGAATATTGTTAAGCCTGCGATGGATGCTAATATGATGTAATCAATTAGAAAAAATCTTATCAGGTTGACGGTTGACAATCCCATTTTACAATATTCTCAAATCGAATGGAGGAACACTCCTTAAAACATCCAGGAAGCTCATTCCATAAAACCTTATTATATTTAGTATTATCCTTTGTCCCGCTGCTGATCTTGAAATGGCATACATCCTGCCTACCCACTCTGGAAGCGGACCTAAACGCCAAGGAGTAGAGGAAAGAAGCAAGGGCGAATTTAGTACCGATGAGCGACGAAGAAAATCCTCAAAACCTATGTGATTGGCAATTTGTACGCTCCCTTTTCCTTCTTTTTCAGAACAGGGCTTATTTGCGCCGTGCACTCTGGTGTTCCGTGATTATCATGTCTGCAAAAGGGTAAACCTCTTAACAGCCTTGCTTTCCCCTTTCCTCTCCTCAGCGGATGAGAAGATGTGGAGAGTTTCCCAGAAAGCCTGAAGACATGATCACAGTGACGGTCCAGATTTCCACGGAAATGGAAAGATGGGTGTATCTATAAGAGGCCTTTCTCGCAGAGGGGACATTTATCCCCTGCGAGAAAGGTGGATGAGGAGGACACCTCATGGCTGACCATAATGATCCCAATGCGGTAAACTCGATCTTTTCCGACATTGATGTCAGTGCAGCGGACCTTTACGACCTGTTTGGATTCCCCAGCGACGATACAGCTGACGGGGAAAAGGTCGTGGTTGCTCTGACCTTTGCATCGATACCGGAAACCGGCGTTTTTGACACGGACATGCTGTACAGAATTCAGATGCATGCTGAGCCGAGAGTCGTGCGTCCCGCGAAGGATGAACGTAGCTTGAAGGCATTGCTCAAGTACTTCGACGCCCTCAAGGACAAGTACCTCGGACCGCTGAAACCATCGGAAATCCGGGTTACAGTCGATGAGGGGCATCGAGCGACGGTTAAATTTATCAACTTTCCAGGAGGTGACTTTTCGACAGTCATCGATACCAACAAGGTGCAGACCATTGACTCGCCCAATGGCCATGCCATCAAAGCATTCATCGGCGGTCGCGATGATGCGTTCTTCAACGATCTGACAGGATTCTTTCGCTCCATCAACTACGCGCCTCAATTTTATCGTGTTCCTCTCACGATGGCGGGGTTGCGAGAGCTTCCAATCCCCAAAACCCTTATTGAACTGGAGGGCAACGATCTTTTCAACACGGATCCCAGCATTCCGGAATGGGGGTATAGCTTCAAGAAGGAGCTTCCGCCAGGTCCTCTGAACTGGAACGGCAATAGGTTCCGGAAGGATGAGAACGGAAATTTCCGTTTTGTCTACAGTGGAAGAGATTGTCAGGCTGGTATGAATGTGAACGCCGTCATTCTTGAGATTCCGCTCGGCTTCATCACCCGGTCCCCCATGGAAGACAGGATAGTCAACACATGGGGGGAAAGCTGGGTTCTGAAGGCTGCCCACAAGATTGAAACGATCCCGGATCACCCCTTCTGGCTGGAACATCCGCGGGTGCTGCTAGACGCCATCAAACTGGACGATGAGTTGAAGCGATACAAACTCGTCGACACAGATGGTCAGCCCTTCGCAGATGCGGCTTTGAGTGAGCGCGAGGACAACCGGCAGCTGGGAGCCAACAATTTCTGGCTGGCCCCGCACTTTATCAAGCGGCTGGGGCATCTCGGCTGGGGGTTTGGTCCTTCCATCACTGCATTGGGGCTCCAGAGCTCCTTTGATCATGACAACTCGCCGGTTTCGGTTCACAAAACATACTCCCTTGTGGCGGAAGCATTCCCGCGAGTGAAGAAAACGCTCTTCCAGGAACTGAATATGCCCGACGACACATGGAACAAGAAGGGATTGAACATTCCGCTCAGGCGTCCTTTCGAGATTTTCATCCCGAACGTTTGTGCAATCGACATGGATACAACAGGTACCTGGCCTTTTGGGCGGCGCCTGGAAGACCAGGTTGCCACCCGATTCCTCTCGATGTTCCTCGACATGGAAGCTGAAATCAACGGCAAGAAATACCATGTCGAATTGTTGAGCGATCAGTCCTTGTGGGATGCGGCGCCCATCGAACCGAAGACGCCGCCCAATCCGCTGAAAAATGACAAGGAATTTCTGGATCATTTTCCGTACCTGGCAGATCCCTGGTAGGTGCCGGCCCTTACATATCGGTTGATGCAAACCCCTGCGGACGATGGCTTCATCTCCAGAAGCCATCGTCCCTTCCCGACGGCTTCTCCTTTCGCACACACATTCATCGAGTGGATTCGAGCCATGGAGGGCAGGATGGACAAGCGGACTGATTTTGAAATCGAATGGGAACGAATTCAAAAAGATATTGCCGAGCTTGAGGGCGATGCACTGAGGTCTCCCATCGACAGTCAAAAGGAGGTGAGATTTGTCTATCGCCTCTACCAGCGTGCTTCCCTGTCAGGCAAACTGCTCGACTTTGACGTTGTGGAGGTTGCCCTCCGTCGCGCCATTGAACAATGGGGTCCCTTGCCGGAGTTCTATTTTCTCAAGGCGAATCTCGATCTCAAGTTTCACAGGATTGCCGAGGCGAGATGTGATCTGGAAGTGAGTCCAGGCCTTGCGGAGAGCGTTCAAGGCAAGGCGTTGCGGGTCGACCTTGATTTTCAGGAAGGCCGGTATGAGGAAGCAAGAAAGGGATGCGAAAGCGTTCTCCGACAGAATCGAACGTGGGACAATCTGGTTCGATTGGCTTACATGAAGGCCACAATGGGCGATGCGGCCGGTGCTGAAGAGCTGTACATCGAAGCCGAAGATGAACTCACTGCCAAGGAGATGCAGCAATTTGCCTGGGTAGAGCTCCAGAGAGGATTGTTGCATCTGGCGCATGGGCGCTACGAAAACGCATGGGTTCATTACGAGCGTAGCGGGCGAGCTTACTCAGGCTACTGGCTTGTCGACGAACATAAGGCCGAATGGTTGGGGGCACAGGGGAAGTTCGAAGAGGCGGCCGCGCTTTACGGACAAGTTATCGCGCGCGTACCAAGGCCGGAGTTTCAACAGGCACTTGGTGAGCTCTATGTGTTTATGGGCCAGCCCGTGAAAGCACGCTCGTGGCTTGAAAAGGCTCTGGCCGGTTATCTCGAGTCGGTGCAGCGAGGGGAGGTGCATTATTATCACCATCTTGTGGACTTTTATGCGGATGTTATCAAAAATGGCCCAGAGGCTGTGAAATGGGCCCGCAAGGATCTAGAATTGCGAGAAAATTTCTCGACCCAGTCTGCCCTGGCCTGGGCGCTGTATCGCGCCGAAGAGTACTCGGAAGCACTCGAGATGATCAATAAAGCGCTGGCGTCCGGCGTTAAAGACTCTCACCTGCTTTACAAGGCCGGAATGATTCAACTGTCTGCAGGAAGAACAGAAGAGAGCAGCCGATACCTGCACATGGTGTCGGAGATCAATCCACATTATCAGAATTACCACGTCCATCGCTGAGTTCCACTAGACCACCAGAAAGCAGCCTGAAAATTTGATGTGCCGATCTCTGAGTAGTCATGATCGTAATTACACACCCGTTACCCGTACCTCTTTGTCGGAGCGGCATCCTGCCGCGACAAAGGTATAGGGATGCCGGTGCGTGTCACGGCTGGAAGCAGTTCCTACAAAGAACTGCTCGCGTATTTACGAAAAAATGGAACGGTAGGTCACACCTTGAAGCGATGAGCAGCCATCCGGAAGCTTGCCGTTTCGGGGAAGCAGTGGAGTGCAGGCAGGTTTTGCTGACAGCAACGAACAGACGAAAGGAGTGAGCGATGAAGAAGCTGTGCTTGTGGAGCTTTGTACTGATTCTCTGTTTAACGGTGAGCGCCTGCGGGAAAGAGGAAAGCCCCAAGCCGGGAACAGTCA
>JAVEVM010000484.1:0-4090 GCA_034005055.1 Desulforhabdus sp.
TTCCTGGATGATATGACGCATGGCCTGTTCGCAACCAGGGCGCCGAGACGCCCCAATGCCATAGGATTTTCAGTGGTAAGGCTGATTCGTCTCGTGGACCATTGTCTGTACATCGAAGACGTGGACATTATCGATGGCACGCCCCTTCTGGATATAAAACCCTACGTTCCGGAATTTGATGTGCGGCAGGTGGAGCGGTGCGGGTGGCTCACCGACCGAGCGAAGAATGCAGGCCATACTCGTGCCGACCAACGATTCAAATGACGAGTGTGTAAGCTCTGGCAAGCAGAGGAGGAAAAAGGATGAAAGCTAGGCCAATGGGGGCTTCTTGCCTCTACGCGGTACGAGTGCTCTTGTTCTTGCTGTTGGCTGCTCAGCTCATACCCGTATCGTCCGGCTGGGCGAAGAATAGCGAGTATAATCTGACCATCCTCCACACCAACGATGTTCATGCTCGCCTAATGGAGCTTGATGCGGTCGGTGATACCTGCGAAGCTGAAGAAGCTCTCAAGGGTGAATGTTTTGGAGGTGTGGCCAGGCGCGCAACGCTGATCCGAGAAATCCGCAAGAATGATGGCAACTTCATTTTGGTTGATGCCGGAGATCAATTCCAGGGCACACTTTTTTTCACTAAATATAAAGGCATAGCGATTCAGCGCTTCATGAACGAACTGGGATACCAGGCAATGGTTGTGGGCAACCACGAGTTTGTCGAAGGGCCGGCGGTTCTGGCTGATTTCTTTCGGGGAACAGAGTTCCCAGTTTTGGGCTCTAATGTGGATGCCGATAACGAGCCATACCTGAAGAATTTGATCAAGCCATACGTGGTGCTCGAAGTGGGTGGCGAACGAATCGGCATCTTGGGCTACACGGTAGAAGACGTAGCGGATATTTCCAAACCGGGCGCCAAATTGAAGAATCGGGCGTTGATCAATTCGATAAACACTGCCCTCAACCAGCTGAAGAAGATGAATATCGATAAAATCATCGCATTGAGTCATATAGGGTTTGGTCGTGATGAAGAGATTGCCGCGCAGGTTGAAGGAATAGACGTGATCGTTGGGGGGCACACTCATACTCTGCTCTCCAATACCGATCCGACCGCCGAAGGTCCTTATCCGGTCGTGATCAAATCGCCGACCGGAAAACCGGTTTTGGTTGTCACCGCTTTCGCCTGGGGGAAATATCTGGGGAGATTGGATGTGACCTTTGACGCCAACGGTGTTCTGACCCATTGGAATGGAGAGCCGATTCTACTCGATGCCGCCGTGCGTGAGGACCCGAGAATACGGGCCGAGATCGACAAGTTGAATCAACCTTTGCTTGCACTGCAGCAAGAGGTAATTGGAACGACCGGGGTAGATCTGGTCGGTGGTCTCTTCTGCCGTTTTGAAGAGTGCAATTTGGGCAATTTGCTCACCGATGCCATGCTTTCTGCCACATTATCCGGAGGCACCAGGATCGCTCTCATGAACGGTGGAGGCATCAGGGCAAGCGTGTCGAAAGGGGAGATCAGCCGAAGAGAGATTCTTGAAGTGCTCCCGTTCAGCAATACGCTTTGTACTTTCTCTATTAAGGGTGAAGACCTTTTGGCTGCTCTTGAGAACGGAGTGAGCCGGGCAGATAGTGCCAAAAATGAAGGAACTGGAAGATTTCTGCAGGTTTCAGGACTGCGCTACAGCTGGGACCCGCAGCGCCCGGTCGGCACCAGAGTGATAACGGCAGAGGTTCGGCAGGCAGACGGCTCCTATCAGTCGATTGAACCGGTAGAAGTCTACAAGGTTGCAGCCATCGATTATCTGAGGCGCGGCGGGGACGGATATCGGGTATTTGCAGAGAAGGCCGTTGAAGCCTACGATGAGGGCCCCTTGCTGAGTGATGTCTTCATTGAATATCTGCGCACACATTCGCCGGTTGCACCAAAAATTGAGGGGCGCATCATTAAGACCGAGGCGGGCGGGTCCAAATCGCAAGCGTCGCCTTAGAGGCGCTTTTTACGGGTGCGCCGAAGGTTTGCATCAGCCAAGATGAAGAAAACGTTGAATATCGCTCACCGGGGCGCCAGTTCGGTGGCTCCGGAAAACACGCTGGCAGCCGCCAGGAGAGCGTTGGAAATGGGTGCCGACATGTGGGAGGTGGATGTCGGTATGACCGCCGACAGCGAACTGATCGTCCTCCACGACGACACCTTGGATCGCACATCCAATGCGACTGAGATGTACCCCGACCGCAAGCCTTGGCTGGCCCGGGATTTCACTCTGGATGAGCTGCGCCGTTTGGACTTCGGCTCCTGGTTCATGGAAAAAGATCCGTTCGGGCAAGTTTCAGCAGGAAAAATCGCTCAGCACGAGCTAGCCAGTTATGCGGGTGAGCCCGTGTTGACGCTTACCGACGCGTTGCAGTTTACGCTCCGGCATGATTGGTATGTCAATATCGAAATCAAGGGGTTGACAGTGGTTGAGGAGGTCGTTCATCTGGTAGGCAAGCTTGGTGCTGCCGATAATGTGATCATTTCCTCATTTAACTCCACCTGCCTTAAACGCGTTAACAGAGCCAACCCCTATGTCTCCACAGGCTTGTTGGTTGATACTCCTCAAAACGATCCCGTTGAGTTGTTAAAGGAAGTTAAAGCGAGAGCATACCATCCCCGGATACATGACCTGGCGCCGCTCGATGTTGCTTTTTTGCAGGCGCACGGTTTTGAGGTGCGCGTGTGGGTGGTAAACGACGAGGAAGATATGAGGACCTTAATCAGCCTGGGGGTAGACGGCATATTCACCGACTTCCCTCAACGGCTGCATTGTATTCAACTAAACGCTTCTCACTCCTGAGCCGCTCTCTCGTCCTTCTCATGATGCTGAAGCTCAACCTTTCGCCCAGCTCTAAAACGCTCCGGGCCTTTTTCGATAGAGCTCGATGCCGTCTCGATTGACGTAAAGATCTCCTGGCTGAATAACTTTTATAAAGTCGGGCAGGACGGGTGTAGTTAATAAAATAGTCTGCTTTTTGAAATCAATCCGTTTGATAATGGCCAGTCCTCGTCCTCTGCCTTTTCTATCCGCTAAGCCACAGAGCAGGTTCTTTTCAAAGCCCGGCTTTAAAACCTGCAGATCATCTCTTCTGCCAACATTGTCAGAGCCTACCGCAAGGATACCTTCAGATGTTGCTTCACTATATAGGAATCGTGGATCATTGAATACCGCTCCATTAAATAAAAGAGATCTCTGAAATATGAGCTTCCTGCAGTCCAGTTCAATCTCGTCGGCCTCTTTGAAATAGTTGAAAAAGGCAAGCTGGCGTGCAAGCTTTCGTTGCTCGGCATTTTTGGCCATTGCTTTCGGAGAGCGATTCACCGGCAAAGCTCGCTGATTGCGGCAGGATCTGAGGAGAGAGTGCAGCTCACTTCCGGTCTGGATCGCAACAATCAGGTCCGGTTGCACTATTTCTATCTTGTAGCCCTTCAAAACACGCCCGATTCCATGAATCAGCCCGGTTGTATTGATGATTACAAAGGAAGCGCGGGCTGCCTCCAGCAGTATTTTGGTGCCGACCACCATGGGCAGTAGATGTCTTACCGGATTTACCGCTCCGACAAAGTAGAATGCGAGCGGTTTTGCATCGCCAGGCTTGCCTGCCGATTCGGGATATCCTAAAGTGATGGAGGCGGGCGGTCCGATATCTTTTTGCCCGATATCGGCGTCAAGGATCGCGACATTCGCACCGGATTGCAACAGCCGTTGACTCAGGAATCGGCAAAAGGTACTCTTGCCGCTGTCGACAGCGCCCAAAAGCAGAATCTTGCGCCAGCCGTGACAGATCATTTGATCGGCTGCATTTTCCCAGGATGCGGAGATTTCGATCTCTTCCATCTGCTCTGCTCACCCATCCGCATGATCGTATCGTCGGTATACTCTATGTGCTCTTTGCTTGGAAAGTGCTTATTTTCCGGATAGCTTCATTGTGCCGGATTAGTATTGAGCGGAAGACGCATGAATCTTTGGGAAGCACATTCACTTACCGGCTGTTGCATACCGCTTCTTTTGGGTAACGCAAAGCCCCAGCCCAACCGGTATAAGTGGCTGTTTTTCTC
>JAVEVM010000485.1:0-4087 GCA_034005055.1 Desulforhabdus sp.
AGAAGCTTATGAGAAGGGCGTTGATTCTTTCGTTGACATTGATCGTCGGAGTATCGCTGGCGCTCGTGGGGACGTCTACCCGGTTTGAGCCGGCGGCGGCAGAAAAAACGGTCAAGATAGGCCTATCCGCCCCTCTGACCGGCGACTGGGCCGAGTACGGCAATGATTTCAAGCGCAGCGTCGAATTGGTCATTGACCAGACTAACAAGGCAAGCGGCGTGCAGGGGCATCAGGTTGAACTGGTCGTCGCCGACAGCCGTGGAGACCCAAAGGAAGCGGTTCTGATCGCAGAGAAATTTGTGGCAGATCAAGACATAATTGCAGAAATAGGCGATTTCAGCAGTTCGGCCTGCATGGCGGCAGCCGCGGTTTACCAAAAAGCCCGCATGGTTCAGCTCTCCCCCACTGCATCGCATATGGATTTCACCAAGAAAGGCGACTACATGTTTCGGGTCGTGGCCACACAAGGCTATGAAGGGCCATATAACGCCAGATGGGCCATCAATGATCTCGGCGCGAAAAAGATCGCCACTATCTACATCAACAACGATTGGGGGGTCGATGCGAACAAGTATTTCGTGGAGGAAGCACGCAAATTAGGTGCGGGAATCGTGGCTGAAGAGGCCTTCACACCCGGAGAAAAAGATTTTGCGGCCATTCTGACCAAGCTCAAAAGATTAAAACCCGATCTGATTTATCTCCCCACCTTCTATGCCGATGCCGCTGCCATTTTGAATCAGGCCAAACGGATGCGCTTCGAACCGGTGACTCTGGCAAACAGCTCACTCTTTTCGGAAAAGACAGTCGAGCTGGGCGGCGAAGCTGTCGAGGGCATCCTTATTCCGGCCAACTACTTCAGCACCGATCCGAGACCGGCGGCTCAGGAATTCACCCGCAAGTATAAAGAAAAGTACGGAATGGAGCCTAATCAATTTGCCGCTCTTGCATATGATGCGGCAAAGTTGATGATTGCAGCCCTGAATGAGGTCGGGGTAAATGACAGGGCCAAGGTAAAAGACGGATTGGAGTCTTTGCAGGGGTTTGAAGGTGCGACGGGGCCGATCTCCTATGCCAGCACGCACGATCCCGAGAAACAGCTGGTCAGAATTACCATCAAGAACGGCGAATGGGTACTGTATCAACCCTAAGAAACTGAAAAGACAGAATCCGGAAGTCAAAATCCGGAATACACCAGCACATAGATTGGACCAGCGTGTTTGAACAACTCGTAAACGGTGTCACCCAGGGCAGCGTGTATGCTCTTCTGGCCCTGGGGTTTACCATGATTTTCGGTACCCTGCGGATGGTGACTTTTGCCCACGGCGAAGTCTATATGGTGGGCGCCTACGTGGGCTTTGAGCTGGTCAGGCTGTTTTACCCGAGCTTTTTCCTGGCGCTCGTCGCGGCGCTGGCTGCCACGGCTTTGCTCGGCGTGCTCATAGAGCTTCTGGCGTTTCACTTTTTACGCGACGCCCCTCATGCCACCTCGTTGCTTGTCACCATAGGCTTATCCATTCTGCTGGTTAACCTGGCGCAGCTCATCTGGGGGCCCGAGACTCAGTCCCTGCCCTACTCGCTATTGGATAAACTGGACTACGGCGAGATTCAGCTGGCCGGAGCATACATCAGCTTTCTGCAGATCGCGGTGCTGGCAGTAACGGTGTTGCTGATGCTCTTTCTCTACATCCTGATCAACAGGACCAAGCTCGGCATGGTGATCCGGGCCACTGCCCAGGATTACGAAGCGGCATATGCCATGGGAGTGAATATCAACCGCATTTTCGCCGCCGCTTTCGCTATCGGCTCGATGCTCGGAGGTGTTGCGGGTGTGCTGGTGGGTATTTACTACAACTTGTTCTATCCGACCATGGGCCAGCTGTACGGTCTTAAAGCCTTCAGCGCAAGCGTCGTTGGGGGGTTGACCAGCCTGCCCGGAGCTGTGGTCGCAGGGCTGCTGATAGGCATCGTGGAGACTTTCTCAGTTGAGCTCGGCGCCTCCAATTTCCGCCACATGGTATCGTTTTTGTTTATGATCCTCATTCTCGTCCTGCGTCCGGGCGGCCTGTTCGGCGGAAAAGAGCTGACTCACGCGAGGGGTGATTGATGCCTCGCCCGTTGCGCTCGATTCTGGCTAATACGCCTTATCTCTTGATTACCGCTGCGTTGCTGTTTCTGCCAATGGTCGCCCCTAATGACTACTACATCCAGGTAGCTGTGTTTATAGGAATCTACATTATCCTGGCACTCAGTTTGAACTTGCTTAACGGTTATGTCGGCCTGCTCTCCATCGGCCACGCCGCCTTTTATGGGGTCGGGGCCTATGCTTCAGCCAAATTGATGATGGAAGCAAGCCTTCCTTTTTCGCTCTGCATGTTGGGCTCGGGCCTCATCGCTTCCGCCTTCGGCTACCTGATCGCCAAAATCACCCTGCGCCTGTCCGGTATATACATGACGCTGGTAACCCTTGGGTTCAACATTATCCTGTTTCTCATCCTGCAGAACTGGATGAGCTTCACCAATGGACCTTTGGGGATCATGGACATACCGGAGCCGATCATATTCGGTTATCACATCACCACACGCGCGGGCTACTATTACCTTATCCTCGCTTTGGTTCTGCTGACCATCGTCAGTATGCACCGCCTGATCAGCTGTCGATTCGGTCGCGCACTCATTGCGATCCGGGAAGACGATCTGGCTGCCCAGGCCATGGGGGTAAATACTACCCGTTACAAAATCGAAGCATTTGTACTGGCAGCCTTCTACGCAGGCGTTGCGGGAAGCTTTTACGCCCATTTTATCGGCTTCATCAGCCCGGACAGCTTCTACGTGTATGAATCCTTTATTCTCCTGGCGATGCTGGCCTTCGGCGGACAGGGAAACCTGATCGGCCCTGTTGTCGGGGCGGCCTCACTGATCGTCGTTCCTGAATTGTTCCGCGGCCTCTTGGAATATCGAATGATTGTCTACGGCAGCATCCTGGTTGGCATGATGCTGGTACGCCGGCAAGGATTGTTGGGCGGAACGGAATATAGTCTCCGGCTGCGCTGGCTTGACGAGCCGGAACGAGAAATCTTCTCCCGGGGCGACAAGTTCCTTCCCGACTAGATCGGCTAAGATCATGGCTTTACTCGATGTAGATGATGTTACCAAAGACTTTGGCGGTCTCGAAGCCCTCAGCCATGTGTCCACAAGGATCGATAAGGGTGAGATCATCAGCCTTATCGGCCCCAACGGCGCCGGCAAAACGACCCTGTTCAACTGTATCACCGGTACTGTGCTCCCTGATTCCGGCTCGATCCGGTTTTTGGGAGAAGAGCTGGTGGGTATGAGACCTCACCATATTGCCAGAAAGGGAATTGCCCGCACCTTCCAACATATTCGACTGTTTAACCGCATGACTGTTCTGGACAACGTACTGGTGGGAAATGATCACAACGGCACCATCGGAATCTTCAGCGCGTTGCTGAGACCGCCGCGAGTGGCCAGGGAAGAGAAAGCGGCACGGGAAAAATGCATGGAGGTGCTTTCCCTGTTCGGCGAAAGGCTCCTGCCGCGCTTGAGCCAGACCGCCGGCATGCTCTCTTATGCCAACCGCAGACGCCTCGAGATTGCGCGCGCCCTGGTGTCGGACCCCGAACTGCTGCTGCTGGACGAACCGACCGCGGGCATGAACCCGCATGAAACTCAAGGCATAATCGATCTCATCCGTTCACTGCGGGAGCGAGGTCACACCGTGCTGATTATCGAGCATAAAATGAAGGTGGTGATGACGCTCTCAGACCGTATCGTCGTGCTCGACCATGGAGTCAGGATCGCCGAGGGCACGCCTGAGGAGATCGCCCGAAACGAGGATGTCATTCAAGCTTACATGGGAGGCCGAAAACATGCTCAGACTGGCTGAGATTGATACCTTCTACGGCCCCATTCAGGCCCTCAAACATATTTCTCTGCAGGTCAATAAAGGGGAGATCGTTTCCTTGCTGGGAGGCACCGCCTGCGGGAAATCGACCACGATGAAGACCATCCTGGGACTGGTAATGCCGCGGCGCGGGGTATTCGAGTTTCTTGGCAGAAGAATCGACCG
>JAVEVM010000486.1:0-4080 GCA_034005055.1 Desulforhabdus sp.
AGGCTGGGACACCCGCAAGGTGCTGCGCATGCTGGCCTTCGGCATGGTGAATGAAGTGGTCGATTCAAAATTCCCCTGGCTGTGCACCGGCTGCGGCCGCTGTGTGCACGGCTGTCCCATGAACATCGATATCGTGGGCATCATGGGGCATATGAAGAGCCTGCGGCCGCGCGATCAGGTACCGGGTATTTTGCACAAAGGGGTGGAAAATGTGCTCAACACCGGCAACAACATGGCAATACCCAAGGAAGATTACTTTTTTCTTATGCATGACATGGGTAAAGAGCTGGCAGAGGAGGAATGCCCCGGCTTTTATGTCCCCATAGACAAAGAAGGTGCTTCCATTTTGTTCTATCCGAACTCCAAAGAAGTCTTTTCGGATAACGATGACATGATCTGGTGGTGGAAGATCTTTTATGCGGCCAGGGAAAACTGGACCATTCCTTCCGAAAACTGGGAGGCTGTCGACTGGGGCCTGTTCACAGGGAATGCGGAAGCGACCAAAATCTTGGCCAAGCGCAAAATTGACTTCATGCAGCAGCACCATATCGACCGCATGATCATGCCCGACTGCGGCGGTGGGTCCTACGGATGCCGCAAGGGCATGAAGGAATGTGTGCTGGAGGACCCGAATAACAAGATCAACCACATTTATCTCTACGATTACCTGAAAGAAATCATCGAGAAGGGGCGCATCAAGCTCGACAAGAGCGTCAATGCCGGCAAGATCTTTACCTGGCACGACTCCTGTAAACACGGCCGGGAGTTGGAGCGCAACTTCGGCTACGGCTACTATGACGAGCCGCGCTGGATCATTCGGCAGTGTGTGGATCAATTCGTGGATTTCGAGCCTACCAAGGGCAACAATTATTGCTGTGGAGCGGGCGGCGGCAACTGGCCCATGCCTTACGAAAAGGAATCAGCCTACCACGGCCGTTTCAAAGTGCGACAGATCAAGGACAGCGGCGCCGATGTGGTGGTGGTCGGCTGCTCCAACTGCCACGATCAGATCATGAAGCGCCTGCCGAAGTTTTACGAAGGCTGCAGCTACGAAGTCAAATACATTTGGGAGCTGGTGGCAGACAGCCTGATCATCGATGCATGGAGCGAGGAAGAGGTCGCCACAGCTGAAGCGGAAGCAAAGGCTCAATGGGAACGGCTTGGATTCAATCCTGAAGAAGATATGGATATTTGAATTAACAGACCGTCATTTCAATAATACCGGGGAGAGCGGCCATGAGTGATTTCGAACCGAAGATCTTAGCCTTTCTTTGCAACTGGTGCTCCTATGCCGGCGCCGATCTGGCCGGAGTTTCACGCTTTCAGTATCCGCCCAATATCCGGATTATGCGGACCATGTGCTCGGGTCGGGTAGATCCCTATTACATCATCGAAGGGCTGAAGAGCGGCTACGATGCCGTCTTTGTTTTTGGCTGCCATATTGGTGATTGCCATTATCTGGACGGCAATGTGTATGCGTCCAAGCGAATGCAAGTCTTGGAAGAGCTGCTGGATCTCGCGGGAATTGGGCGGGAGCGCACCGCTCTGCGCTATGTGAGCGCGGCCGAAGGACAGCTTTTCGCCGATACGGTGACAGAACTGACCCGAAGAACCGAACGGTTGGGTCCCTTCAATCTGCAAGGCCATGCCCTGCAGGTGGCCGCTCTTGAGCGCGCCCTGAAATCCCCGAGAATGCGGTGGCTGGTCGGCATGGAACGCCACCTCACCGAGCGCGGCAACGTCTATGGTGATAAGCTGACGTTGGAGCACTATCACGATCTGCTGCGTGAATCGGCTCTGGACGAGTACCAGAAGGCGCTCCTGATGGAAGCTCTGCAGGAAGGCCCTCAGTCGGTTCGAGAGCTGGCCGATAGAACCGGCTTGCCGGTCTATACGGTATCACTGAAGCTCAACGATCTTGAAAGACGGGGCCAGGCCGACCTGAAAGGCTATGAAGGGTCGACTCCCAAATTCATTGGCCTTGCCTGATATCTGCAACGGTCGAAAATGTCCGCATTCGGCCATTCCAGCGCAATTCGGATTGACCGAAAGCGGACAGCAGCCGGTTTTCGAACAAGAACCCGTTACACCCAATCCATTAGCAGTCCCATCACCGAACTTCCTCCATGGTAATCTTCCTTTGCCGTCGTTACTTGCTTGAGTGTTTATGGGCACCGGCCTGACAGCAGCGGGGCCGGTTCTTTCCTCGGCCGTACAGGGATGCCTGTCGAACCACGCTACCTCTCTTGATAGTTGCCAATTGACAGGGGTAGTATCCATCATTACTATCAACAATCAAACAGAGGGGAGTAGCTTTTGAGGTGGTTATCGTCTATACGTCTTCATAATGGAAGGCCGGTACCACCGTTAGATCACTAGCTAACAAGTCAGACCTTTGTCACGCAGCGGTGGCAGAGGTTTTTTTTTGAAGATCGGAACCGATGGGAGGGTGGAAGCTTTGGGTGAAAAGAGCGAAGGGTTAATCCAATGGCACCAGCTCGATCCTGAAGATGCGGCAGAGAGGCTTGAGTCATCCGGCAACGGTCTCACTTCGGAGGAAGCTCACAAGCGGCTGGAGCACTTCGGCCCCAACGAGCTGATCGAGAAGAAGCGCAAATCGTGGCTGATGATGTTTCTGGATCAGTTTAAGGATTTTATGATCCTGGTGCTGATTGCTGCTGCCGTTGTAGCGGGAGTAATCGGCGAGCCTTCTGATACCATCGCTATCGCCGTCATAGTCCTGCTGAACGCTATCCTTGGGTTTATTCAGGAATACCGCGCCGAGAAAGCCATGGCCGCTCTGAAGAAAATGGCGGCCTCTTCGGCGACTGTAGTGAGAGACGGCCGGCCTGAAGTGGTCGCCGCGGAGCAGCTTGTTCCCGGCGACCTGGTTTTCCTGGAAGCAGGGAACGTGGTGCCGGCTGATCTCCGATTGACTGAAGCGGTCCAGCTTCGAACCGGAGAAGCGGCCCTGACCGGGGAATCGGTGCCGGTAGAAAAGCGAACTGATGCGCTCCGGGAAGCGGACTTGCCCCTCGGAGACCGCAAAAACATGGCTTACAAAGGGACCCTGGTCACCTACGGCCGGGGTCGGGGGCTGGTTGCAGCTACCGGGATGGAAACCGAGCTCGGCAAAATCGCCGGCCTGCTCCAGGGGCAGGAAGAGGGAAAGACGCCTCTGCAGAAGCGCCTCACTACCTTTGGGCAGAATCTCGCCTACGCAGTTCTCGCTATTTGTCTCATAGTCTTTGCCGCCGGCCTGCTGCGGGGCAATCCGCCTCTGCTGATGCTGCTTACGGCCATTTCTCTTGCAGTGGCGGCCATTCCCGAGGCCTTGCCGGCGGTTATCACCATCTCACTGGCCTTGGGTGCCCGCAAACTGGTCAAACAGCAGGCGTTGATCAGAAAGCTACCGGCGGTTGAAACTTTGGGCTCGGTCACCTATATCTGCTCGGACAAGACCGGAACCCTTACCTTGAATCGGATGACCGTTGAAGAAGTCTATGCAGACGGTCGTCTGTTCCGATCCGAGGAACTGCCCATATCCGACGAGGGAAGCGCGGAGACTCTCGGGTCCGGTAGAAAACCGCTCGGCTTGTTGCTTACCGCCCTGTCTCTATCAAACGATGCGCACCAGGATGCCAACGGCAATGTCATCGGCGACCCGACCGAAGCGGCTTTGTTCAACCTGGCGCGGGAAAAGGGATTCCTGCGGGAAAGCCTCGACGAGAAATTTCCCCGGCTTGCCGAGATCCCTTTCGACTCAGAGCGAAAGCTGATGACCACTTTCCATCCTTGGGAGAATGGCCGGGTGATGTCCTTCACCAAAGGGGCGATCGAGGAAATATTGGATCGTTCCAAAAAGGCATATGCTTCCTGGGGACCTGAAGAGCTCGATCGAGAAAAGATCCTTGAAATTGCCGAACGGATTGCCGGTGAGGGTCTGCGGGGCCTGGGCTTCGGCATGCGGATCTGGGACGAAATTCCGAATCCGTTGACCTCGGAAAGAGTGGAGACAGGGCTAACCATGATCGGAATTATAGGGATGATGGACCCGCCCCGGCAAGAGGCTCGAGAGGC
>JAVEVM010000487.1:0-4065 GCA_034005055.1 Desulforhabdus sp.
ACTGGCGATCCAGGATGCTTGTCTCGAGCTGGGCATCAAGCTTCAGTTTTGCCCGGCAAAACGCCCGGAATACAAGGGAGCAATCGAACGGTTCCTGCGGACGTTCAACCACGGCCTGATCCATAGGCTACCGGGGACGGTGTTCTCAAGTCCGGTCAAGCGAGGCGACTACCCGGCCGAACAAGAAACCTGTATCGACATCGATACGCTGACGCATCTTGTCACGAAGTGGATCGTCGAGATCTACCACCAGGCGCCGCATCGCGGCATCGGGACGACGCCCATGGCGCGGTGGATAACGGGGGCGGCCGCTCGTCTGATCGAGCACCCGGCCGAGCCGGCGCAGCTGGGGATCATTTTGAGCCACATGAAAGAGCGCACGGTCTTCCACTACGGGATCGAGGTGCATGGCCTACTTTATAACGGCTCTGGTCTACAGGACTTGCGCAAGCGCCATGGGGATCCCCTCAAGATCAAGTGCAAGAACGACATCGACGACCTTGGATCCGTCCATTACTTTGACCCGGACCAGCGGGCCTACCTGCGCATCGATGCCATCGACCAACAATATGCATGCGGACTCAGGCTGGTCCAGCACAAGCTGATTCAGGCGCATATTCGGTCACAGAACCAGGATCCGACCAACCAGAACGTCCGGCTGGCCAAGAAGCATGAGCTTCAGGAAATCATCGCCGACGCACTGCGTTCGAAGAAGATGCTTCACCGAAAAAAGGCGCGGGTTATTTCCGGACTTGATCGAAGCGAGCTACAAGAGATCCGGCGAGACAGGCCAACGAGCCCGCCGGTGCCCAAAACTTTTGCGTCGGATACCTTGGATGTCCCGGCGCTCCTGGTCAAACCACGGGGATCAAGCTTGGCTGGAGGAGATGCAAGATGAAACAACAGGATCAACATTCATTACTCGGATTCAGCATCCGGAACCAGATCATTTCCCATGATGTCTTCGAGGCTGGGTTTGCGCGTATCGAGGTTCACCATCAGCGTGCCAGGGCATCCGGGTTCCCACACGGTTTGTTGATTACCGGCCTGTCTGGGTCAGGCAAAAGTACGCTGCGCGATGAATACCTGTCGCGTTATCCGCGTTCCGATGAAGGTACCGTGAGCCATATCCCGATTCTGAGCGTGGATACGCCGGCGGCACCGACCGTCAAAAACCTGGCCGAAACGATCCTGATCGCATTGGGGGACAGTGCCAGCCACAAGGGAAGTGCCGAAGACAAGACGCAGCGCATCTATCACTTCCTGCGATTGTGCAAGGTCGAGTTGTTGCTGATCGACGAGTTCCAGCATTTCGCCGAACATGGCCGCAGGAGCGAGATGGCTCGTGTCAGCGATTGGTTGAAGAGCCTGATCAACCGGTCGGGCGTTTCAGTCGTCCTGTTTGGCCTCCCATCGTGCGAGCTGGCGCTCCAGTGCAACATCCAGTTGGCCAGGCGGTTCTCCGCCAGGTACAACCTGATGCGATTCAGCATCGAGACGGACGCTGGGATGTTGAAGTTCAGGGCGCTCCTGAAGGCGATCGAAGGGATCCTGCCGCTTCCTTCGGTGGCATTGAGCACGATGGAGATGGCCACGCGCTTTTATTTCGGCTCGTTCGGCCTGATCGACTACGTCGGAAAAATAGTCGATGGCGCGGTTCAAGCGGCTGCTAGGAACCGGTCTTCATGCATCGATATGCAGGACTATGGCCAGGCCTTCGTCGAGGAAGTCTGGCGGGATTGCCCGCCGAACCTGAATCCGTTCCTTGGTAACGACAAGCTCAGACCGCTAATCAGGGCAGGAGAGCCATTCGCGATGGCCAGTGGGGCCGAAGCGTATAACCGGCGCATATCGAAGAAGAACCATGAAGAAGCTTCTTTATCGACCACTGCCTGAGCAAGGGGAAGGGCTGAACGGTTACCTGTGCCGGGTTAGGGCAGGCAACCTGCTAAGTGGCAAGGAGCAGATATTCGGGGCTCCCATTCCTCGCGCGGGAACGATTGTCGCCTTGCTGGGGCTGGATCACGAACGGGAATTGACCAAGCCCATCCTGCTCCAACTGGCACAGTCGGGATCGTCAGCCAACCCCTTGTGGAATCGCAAGACGGCTCGGTTTTGTCCAACATGCCTGGAAGAAGAACGGCTATGGCGGCGTGAGTGGGAGTTGTCGTTGTATACCTGTTGTCACGAGCATGGACATCAGTTGCACGATTGTTGCCCCGGATGTGGAACGCAGGTCACCTGGCGACGGCGTCTCTTGCTCGAGTGCGACTGCGGTTTCCGGTTTGCATCTTCAATCCCGGTTGATGCGGGGGACGGCGAGCGCTGGCTAGCCGATCGCCTGGCGATACTTGGAAGAAAACCAAGGGGCTTGGATGAGGATCACCTCCAGTTGATGAGCCTGGAGGAACTTCACCGCGTTGCTGTTTATCTGGGGGCCTATGCGACGGGGAAGAAAACCTCCAAGCCCCTCAAGATTGCGTGCTTCTCCTCGCTGGGGTCCATTCGTCCGGTAGCCCATGCGGCGGGAGATATCTTGTCGCGTTGGCCCGATGGGTTCCATCAACTTCTGGACAGGGTACGCGACGAGTTCGGACAGACGGGTGCAGAGGATAGTCTCTCGGCACAGTTCGGCCATTTTTACGGTTACCTATACAAACAATTCAAGGAGCCGGCTTATGGGTTCATGACCCATGCGTTCGGACGATACATCGAGGAGAGCTGGAAGGCGCCGCTGACGGAAAGAAACCGACGCCTGTCGCAGACAACAAGGGGCAAGCATGTCTGGATAAGTATCAAAACTGCAGCGAAGGCGCTCGGTACGTCGAGACCAAGGATCGTCTCCTTCATCGAGGAAGGAAAGATCGAGGGACATACCGTGGTCTCGCCAAGGGGACGCAAGAGCGTCTTTGTAGATCGGCGGCAGCTTCCCCTGATGAAGGGTCTCCTTGAACGTGTCGTTGACTTGAGGACCGCAGCGAGCATGCTGGGCATCAATGAGTTGCGCGTCAAGGAGCTAATCAACGCCGAAACATTCTTGAAGGGCATCCCACCGAAAGCGCGAAGAGCGTCCAGATGGGCGATATCGAGATTCGTTGTCGATACCCTCTTGCAATGGGATGGGATGCTGCCAGTTTTCTCAAAAGAGGAGGCGGCCAACCTTATTTCACTGAATGCGATTTTCAGGTTCCACATCAGGCGACGACTATTGTTCCCAAAACTGATGGGTGCCATTCTTCATGATGAAGTCAGCGTGAAGGGCCGATTAGCAGGATATGAAGGATTGTCGGGTTGGCTATTTGAACGTAAGCCTGTGATCGCCTGGATAAGGGCCAAGACAAAAGGTGTCATGAAAGGTGCGGTTACGGTTTCCGAGGCCGCCCAGCGGCTGGAGGTCAAAGAGGAGACCGCTTACCTTCTGGTTCGGAAAGAGATTCTCAAAGTTGTCTATGAACAACCGTACCTCAGACAGATGGTCCGTTTGGAAGAGATCGAGCGGTTTAAGTCGGAATACATTTTTGGGGCGAGGCTTGCCGAATTGGTAGGTAGCAGCCCGAAGGAGGCCGCAAGGTTGTTGGCAAGTGAAGACGTACTTCCTGTCATTGGCCCGTCGGTTGGTGCTGGGCGGTATAACGTCTTCAAACGTGGTGAGCAACTTGAGGAAGTGATCGACAGGGTTAAGCAGATTCTGGGGAATTCTCAGCGGCAATGTTAAACACAAGGTGCCGGGCAGTGAAGTTGACGGCAAGGGTGGGTTTGCCGACGCATCTGTCTGGTTATCTGTGAATTTGCGACTATATGCAGACCGGCAAAAGAAGGCGCTGGCGGGACGGCGGCAAATTACAGTTGACACAAACAATTTGTCTAGGTACTCTAGACGCGCTGTCTTCTGATAGCCGAATACTTACATACTCAATCACACAATTTGAATCTAGCTAGCAAGGAGAGAAAACATGGCTGACAAATTCACTGGGAAGCACAAGAACCGAAAGACCGAGAACCAACTGTTCAACAAGACACTTTCGATCTACTAATCGACAGCATGTTTCTCGACGATATTGACTC
>JAVEVM010000488.1:0-4064 GCA_034005055.1 Desulforhabdus sp.
ACCACATGGAGCCAACGGTCACACTGCAAACCGTATCGGTCGAGAACTAGGGCAAAACCCTTGCCGGAAGCCTTGGCGAGAAAGGTGTCAGCAGAAGACACCACGGCATCAACGCTGTCGAGAAATCCGGCGGCAGCAATGAGATGCTGCAGGTGATCAGCGGGGAGATAGATATCGGACAGCACCAGCACACGTTTGCCAGTTGCGTGAAGCGCTTTGAGCCAGCACACCAATTTGTCCCTCGGCACGAGCATGCTGTTCTCGACCTGAAGCTCATAGTCAGTGACCTCGTCCAGCAGGGCATCGTCTGCATGGTCGGCAAAAATTTCCTGCAAGACCCTCCTCATGAAATCGGGATATCTGGCTTCATGATCCTCAAAAGACTGACTCGTCTCTTGACGTTGCTCACTCTCAAGCTTGTCCCGCAACTGCTGCACCATTGGCCAGGTCCAAGACAACCCCATCGAGTGTGCCTTGGCGGCGATAAACCGGGATGTTGCCGGTTTGAGCAGGTCAGGGTCGTGCAATCGGCGAACCAAAAGGGTATCGAATAGATCGAAGGAGACCGTATCGCATTGCTCCGCCAACTGCTCACCGGCGGCCAACAACCTATCAAGTGTGTAGAAGATCTGCCAAGTCATGATCGGAATCGTAACTATCCCTCACACATAGGCGGATTGGCGTAGTCGAGCGTAGGTGGCGAAAGCCAGGACATACACCAAGGTGGCCGCCACAAGGGTTACTTGAAATCCATAAAAAAGCGAAAGCAGAACACTGGCTAACCCACCCACTACGGTAAACAATCCATTCATGGCCCAGGCCCAGGCAATAGCGCCCCGAGGCTGGTGTTCGATAGTGAGAATACCCAAAGGAAAAGGCATGCCAAGAAAGAAGCCGACCGGAAACACCAGGGCGACAGCGGCAAGAATTCTGACGGGAGTAGATGACTGCAGAAAAAGCTGAAAGTACGGTTGGTAGACAAGAAGCAGAACAAGGCTACTTGCCAGAACCCCAAAAAATGGCAACTGCCAACGATAGTGTGGCGAAATGCGCCATGCACCAGATACAGCGCTACCGGTTCCCGCTGCCAACAAAATAGCGAAGACAATGGTTGAATAGGTGTAAAGCGGATAACCAATCAACTTCATGAAGATTTGAATAAAAATCAACTCAAAGATAATAAAACCGGCTCCCAGGCAGGAAAAATAGATCAACGTGCTCATTTTACCGGACCATTTGGCGCGACCCACCGGTGAAAACAACAGGGGAATAAAGACGAAAAAAATAATGAAAAAGAGCGAGGCCCCCCCCGTGACGATGAGATGCAGGACATCAGCCGGAATCCAACCATTCTTCAACTGTGAATTGAGCAAAGAGGTGGTTGAAAAATTCATAAATCGCGTCGCATCCTCCTCCAACGCCTGAAAGGATTTGCGCAGGAAGTTGAAATACGGCCGGTTGTCTGTAGCGGGCCCGACACGATACCCCACCTTGCTCTCGGTTTCCCTGGTAAACTCCCCGGAGAAGAACTCGGTGGAAAGCATGTTCTTCGAAGGATCGACCGGGTTGACCACCATCTGGAAAATCGCGGGGAAATAGGACATGACCGCTTTGCATTCTTCTGCCGTCCATGGCTCCATCTTGATCAGCATGGTCGGCAGGTTGTCCATGAATCCCTCTTTGGCGGCCTCAATGACGAGGACGTGGCGATGGAAATCCTTGCGTCCGATTTGCTTCCAAGCCAAAGCAGCAGTAGTGATCATCCTGGGATAAATATGGTGATTGATGTGCAGGATACCATCGTCCTTCAAATGCGTGAAATACTCAACATAGGCTTCAGCAGTCTGCAAGTAGGTGGTGGCCATGGCCCCGGAACCAGCGGCAATACTGGAACTGGTGTGATTGCTGTACATCTGGATGATGTCATATTGACGGTCCGTGGAACGAAGAAAACTGCGTCCTTCTCCCCGGAACGCATTCACGTTGGGATGAAGAAATATCCCACCATTATATTTCGCATATTTCGTTTTTCCTAACTCGACCACATATCCAACAAGTTCGACCGCGTCCACATGCGCCGCACCGAACATCAGGGCCGCTTTGGTTTCAGAACCACCGGCCGCTCCGATGATCAACACATCCTGATTGGTGTCCTGCTTGAGAGCATGCGAGATGTAGACATTGTCCGCGTAGAAGTTGTAGCCTCTCCCCTTGGCCACATTTTCTCGCAACTTTTTATAATCACCATCAAAGGGAAAAATGAAACTCGATTGCGATCCTCCGTCATAGGCAATGTGGAGCATTTTTCCAAAGTTGATGACGTCGATTTTGGAAATGGGATCCCACCGTGTATTCTGTAAGATTCCTTTGGCCTGGGCTTCCTTGACTCCACGTTTGCTCGTATGGTGTTCGAAATCAAAATACCCGTCCTTTAAAAACGGAACCGTGGCCACGACCGCGGCTAACAGCAGGCCAACAACCGTTTCCCGCTTGCCGGTTGCAAAGCAACTGGCTGCAATCAAGCCAAGAGCTGCCACTAAAAAAAGCAAACCTCCCGGCCCGATTGGCGGCAGGAAAGGGATCAGCAAAACACAACCCAAGGCGGCGCCGGTCAGATCCCAACAGTACAAACTCTGTATTTTATTGGCGTAACAGGAAAAAACACAGGAGAAGAGCAAGCCAGCGAGGAAGAACGGAATAACGAGAAAGCAGTATATCAGAAAAAACAGGGTAAGGGCCTTGACCGGGTGGGTGTAAAGTGAATCGAAATCAAAGGGTACAAAAATTAATACCGGCAACAAAGCGACGCTGAACACGGCGAAGCAAAAGGAAATCGCCATGAGGGTGCGGCGGGGATCCTGCTCTGCGGGCAGGGGACGGAGAGAAAAATAGATGCCGGAGAGTCCAAAACAAAACATAGCCAAGGTGATAACCATGTAGGCCATGTTGGAATACCAGATGACATCGAATACCCTGACAAGGGTCAATTCGAGCATAAGGGTCGCCGAGGCCAGACAGAGCAGGCCTAAACCGATTCGCTGCATTCGTTATTTCCTATGTCAGATGGCTTGTCGCCAGTCAGAAGAAATGACCCAGGTCAGCGCCATTTCCTCAAGATTGCCCGGTACAGACTGCGGGCAGATTCACGAATCCCGGGCTGCTGCGGTGCAGCCAAGGCCAAACGCACCTCATACAACTCTCGTTCCAGTTCCACCAATCGGTCGCTGCCTGCGGCAACGATATCCCGCACTCCTTCCGGCACCCCTGCCAGCAGGTATTTCTTGATCACTTCCCTGTCCTGTTCCCGTCCAATGATAGCTGCCTCGCTCAATGTATTGCCGCTATGGATGCGGTAGGACAACAGCTGTTCCTGGTCCAGATAATGAACCTGTCCAGGAAAGGACAGCATGACACGAAAGATGTAATCGTAATCGTGCAGATATCGGATCGGGGCAAACGGTCCCACCGTGACCGCAGCCTTGCGGGTCAGAAACAGGTTGGAGGTGGTGACCATAAAGTTGCCCTTGAGAAAGGCTGTGTACAGGTCGTGACACTTAAAATAGAAATCACGATTTTTTTGGTGCCAGATATTCCAGCCGAACTCCGGATCTGAGAGCGCACGCCCTTCATCGTCGATGGGGATAACATCCGTGAACAAGCATTGGGCATTGGTTTCCTTCTGCAACCGCAGCAACCGTTCCAGGCGGTTCGGTGCATAGACATCATCGGAATTGAGAATCGCGACAAAGTCCCCGGTTGCCAGGGCAATCCCCTTGTTCAGAGCGTTATAAGCGTCTTGGTTATTCTGATACAGATACTTAATGCGTGGGTCTTCAATGGCCTGGACAATGGCACCGGTGCGGTCAGTCGAGCCATCATCAATCACAATCAACTCCAGATCCGCATGAGTCTGGCGCAGGACACTGTCCACGGTTGTGGCGATAAACCGCTCATGATTATAGGCGGGAATAATAACAGAGACTTGAGAAAGCATAAAAAATGGCTGCCTCTGAAAAAAGTGGGAAAGTACAAGAAGAAAACGCCAAAATTTATATTTCTACCGC
>JAVEVM010000489.1:0-4062 GCA_034005055.1 Desulforhabdus sp.
TGAACACGAATAAGACTGTTTTTTGGGATACCGAGGGCGTCGAAATCAGTTCCCAAAAGATTCTGGTAGTTGATGATGACCAGCAAGTCTGTGATTTTCTGGCGGAGGCGCTTGCTTTTCTCGGCCATGACGTGGCAACGGCCAGCGATGGCGTAGAGGCTCTGCAGGTATTACAACAGGGACGATTTTCCCTTATTGTCGCGGACATGGATATGCCCATAATGGATGGGATGGAGCTCATCAAGAGCATAGTACAAGAAGGCAATACCGCTCCCGATATTATTGCCATGACAGGACATACAATGAAGTATAAATACACCGACGTTGTTGCAGCAGGCGCGGTGGATTTCATCATAAAACCTTTCACGCTGAACGAGTTGGAGGCGAAGGTCAATCGGATCATTCGCGAGCGTTTCATGCGCTCGGAGCTTGAGCGCCTTGCTGTTCGGGATCCCCTGACCGGACTATACAACCGCCGGTTCTTCCGCAAAGTGGTGCAGCGTGAGGTGGTGCGGGCTACACGCTATAGGACCTCGCTGTTCATGTTATATTTGGACGTCGATGCTTTCAAAGAATACAATGATGAGTTTGGCCATGGCGCGGGAGACGATCTGCTGGTTCGTCTGGCTGACGTGTTGAGCTCTTCCATACGCCATGAGGTGGATACGGCCTTTCGCTTCGGCGGAGACGAATTCACTGTGCTGCTGACCTGCCTTACGGGCGGGGATGAAGCCACTCTGGACCATGCTCTCAAAGTAGCGCGAAGAATCAGAGAAAAGTACAATAAGCTGAACCTTCAACCCACCTCCCTCTCTATCGGTCTGGCTGCATTCTTCGAAAAAACCGGAAGCTTACAGGAAGATATCGAAGATTTGGTCCATCGCGCCGATCGCGCTCTCTATTATGTCAAGCACAGGCTGAACGGAGACAATATCCGCTTTGACGGTCGACCTGAAGATTGATCGTAGGACAAAGTGTCCAGCCTCGATTCTCCGACTCTTGATCTTTCATTCTGCTGACTTTAGCTTGATTCAAGAATAATTTCCAGGTGCATGAATTCTCTTGACACCTCGGGTGGCGTACTTTATATAGGGCACACTTTTGCCAGCGGCCGCTTTTTCCGGGTAAGCAAGCGAGAATTCTTTGAAATCTCTGTTAAAGGAAAACCGGTCGGTAGACGAAAATTAAATGTTGAAAGCTTGACGAACGGATGCGGGTTGGTTAGTTATACACCTCAATTTGCCGTGGGAAAGATTTACCGAAATGAGTCTGCTCTCCGAAAACGGATGACGAGTCCAGCAAGTGTTATTGGGTGAGTTAAAGGCCCTGCAACGCTTTTCGAAGTCGCGCGGTGGCATCTCCAGGTGTTGGGCGGCAGAAATAGAGGATACAGAGGACCGTACGGCCCTCGTAGCAAAGTCAGGAGGTGACTGCCATGGGCATGGGCAAACCTGAATTCGGTTTTGGGGTCCACCTTATGGTGGATGGATATGGCTGCAATCGATCCGCTCTGGAGGACATCAATTTGATTTGCGATTTCCTCGACCATTACCCTGCGCGGATGGGTATGACTAAGATTATGCCTCCTTACGTCTTCCGCTACAGTGGAACGGTGCCTGAAGACTGGGGCGTATCGGGTTTTGTACTGATTGCCGAAAGCCACATCAGTATACACACATTTCCGGAAAAGCAGTATTTAAGTCTGGATATGTTTTCATGCAAGCCGTTCGATACCGAGCTTGCGGTGGAGTTCGTGAAAGAGCGTTTCCAGATTCAGAAATACGAGATGAAAGTACTCGATCGGGGGCAGGAGTTTCCCAATAACATTTCGGAATCCGCTCAGGTAGTCCGCATGGATCGCATGCTCATGCAGCGCTCAAGGTAGCAGGAATGTCAAATTGGCCAGAAGCAATGGGGTCCGAGCCGATAGAACGCTTGGTACCCCATTATTCATTTTTGGGGCTGCCGGTTCGCCAGGAAGCCTTCAACGACTCACGAGCAGTCATCTTGCCTGTGCCCTATGATGGCACCACCACTTACCGTACAGGAACCCGCGAAGGGCCGCGTGCTATTCTACAGGCCTCCCGAGAGCTCGAATTGTTTGATGAGGAGACCTGCACAGAAGCTTACCGAGAGGGCATTTTCACAGTTGGTGAGCTTGGGGTGACGGTGGCTTCGCCCAGAGACATGGTGGAACGGGTTCGCCGGGCTGGGGAATTTCTGTTGTCCCACAGTAAGCTGCCGGTTCTGCTCGGCGGTGAGCACCTGCTTTCTCTTGGAATGATTCAAGCGGTGGTGGAGAAATTTAGGAATCTTACCATCCTTCATCTCGACGCTCATGCCGATTTGCGTGAAGAATACCAGGGCAGTGCTTACAGCAATGCATGCGTCATGCGTCATGCGCTAAAGCGTGCTCCGCTGGTTCAAGTGGGTATCCGCTCTTTGAGCGCCGATGAGTATGATGTAATTAAAGCGCGTAATATTCCGTGCTTCTTTGCGCATCAACTTTCAGCAAAGAATGGGTGGAGAGAAGTTGTTGGTCGCCTGGGGCCGGAGGTTTACATCAGTATTGATTTGGATGTATTCGATCCTTCCTGTATGCCGGCCGTGGGTACCCCCGAGCCCGGCGGCATGACATGGCAGGAGGTGACGGCGCTGCTAAGAGAGGTTGCCCGGGATCGACAAGTGGTGGGATTTGATGTTATGGAGCTTCTGCCTATCCCGCATTTGGCGGCTCCGGATTTTCTGGCTGCCCGCCTTGTGTACAAACTTCTCTCGTATATTTTTCTAGACAAAAAGCGGACAGCTTGTTAAATTTTAGTAATTAAATAATATAGCGATGCCATTAACTTAGCCAATCTGGTGGGGTCTTCCCATCAGCGAGTGCTCGAGGAAGAGTTTGACATTGGAAGACGAGTCGGCCATAGGCTTTCAACAGTGGCTCAGAATGTTCTTTCGCCGGCTTGCCCGGCTTGAAGCCCATGGAGATGTAGAAAAAGAGATCCAGCAGTTGATCGATGAAGGGGAGCAGCGTGGACTCATCTCGGAAGATGAAGGTGAGATGATCCAGGGTATTTTCTCCTTTCGCGACACCATTGCGCGAGAGATCATGGTTCCCCGCACGGAAGTGGTTTGCGCCCGGGCGGAAGACGCGACCCTCGCCGATATTATCAAGCTGATCGTGCAGAGCGGTCATTCGCGAATCCCCATTTACCAGGAAAGCGTCGACAACATCATAGGTATACTTCACGCAAAGGATCTGCTCAGTTATTGGTGCAGCGAGATGGAGAATTTCCGCGAGATGCTGCGGCCGCCCTACTTCATTCCTGAGACCAAAAAGATCAGTGAGGTGCTCAAGGATCTGCGTGACAAGAAATCACACATGGCCATCGTCATCGACGAGTACGGCGGCACCGCCGGCATTCTTACCCTGGAAGACATCATCGAAGAAATAATCGGCGATGTTATGGATGAGTACGATGCCGAGGAAAAACTGATTGCCGAAAACGAGGACGGCTCGATCACGGTTGATGCTCGCCTTGACGTTGAAGATCTGGAAGATTATTTGCATGTAGAATTTCCGGAAGGAAAATTCGAGTCTGTGGCAGGCTTTGTTATCAGCCTGCTGGGAAGAGTTCCGGACGTCGACGAGCGCATCCAGTACCAGAATATCGAAATGGTAATCGAAGCTGCAAACAGCCGTAAAATTGAAAAGATACGCATCCGTAGCAGTGATCAGGCAAAGCTTGTCTCATCGTCTTCAGAGGAATCTTTTTACTGAATCCGCTTGCTTTCCTTGTTTTGTTTCCGGGAAGCTGGAAGGAACGGCTGATTTCCACCTTGGAATCTGTTGATTCCAAAACCTGCCAGCAACGAACAGATATTTCCGCCCTTAATCCAAGCAGATAGTGACATGGGGCTTGCGGCTCTCTTAAGCATCTCGAGTGGTATATTGTTGACCTTGGGATTCCCCAAGTTTGAGCTCTATTTTGTATCCTGGGTGGCGCTGCTGCCTTTGTTTATAGCCCTGCACGGCAAGAGCGCCACGCAGGCTCTGGCTCT
>JAVEVM010000490.1:0-4058 GCA_034005055.1 Desulforhabdus sp.
AATTTGACAAACGGGCAACCTCTGTTACAATGTTTTTCGGCAGGCAGGCAAGCTCTAAGTTTGGGACTGCTTGACCAATGAACCCTACAGCATGTGATATTCTTTTTTTTTCGCTGCGGGATTGAAAATAAACGCATGTCAAGGTGATAGTGATACATGAAAATGGACGCAACCGGTTATCGCTCAAATCTCCAGGAACAAGGCGCAAGCTCATATCGAAACATTGCCAATTTCTTCTTTGAGCTCGGAATGCTCAAAAAAACTCCGCGCTCCGGGTTTCAGTTCCTGGGCTCAGGTCGCGAGTCGGTTGCGGACCACTCCTTCCGAGTAACCATGATCGGCTACACGCTTGCCCAATTGATCCATTATTCTGACCCTTTTCGGGTTGTTTGCCTGTGCCTCTTTCACGATATTCCCGAAGCGCGTATCGGCGATCTCAACTATGTCAATAAACAATATGTGAAGGCGGATGAAAAAGGTGCCATTTCGGATCTTGCCGAGTCTCTTCCGTTCGGGGCCGACTTCAAGGCGGCATTGGAGGAATATCGTCAAGGAGAAACGTTACCAGCAAGACTTGCCCATGACGCAGACCAGCTGGATCTGATCCTGGAGCTTAAAGAACAGAGCGATCTGGGAAACAATTATGCTCCCCAGTGGATTCATTTCGCCCTGAAACGACTGAAAACGGAGATAGCCAAGGAAGTGGCCGCAGAAGTCCTGCAAACGGATTCATCATCCTGGTGGTTTGACGGTCACGACCACTGGTGGCACCCCGATCAGGAAAGATGATCCTTCTTGCGCCTGTCGGCCAGGGAAACCACCTTTTCGGCTCCGGAAGATTTTTGCGGGCTCGGCGCCGGGGCTGCGGATTTACCACTTTCTTCCGACGGAGATGGTGCGGCTTCCTGTTCCGGAGCGACCACTTTGACCAGCTTTATGGGACGCCCTCCCATGGTAAATTCTTCACCATTTATGTAAGGATCTCGTAGAATCCAGGTAATGACCACCAGAGGAATCTGTAGAACGAGAATCTTCACTTGATACCAGTTCGGCTTCACGTCGGGATTTATCGCCTCGATGCGGGCAAAAAACGCCGGCTGTCCATCCATATGCACCAGAACGAGGTCTCCTTCCAAGGTCATCTTGTCCCATATCTCCTGAAAAGTGTTGTTAAGCTTTGTCCGCTTTGTATTTACGGGCGCATTCCGTCCGGCCTGGCCGGTCATCACGGCAGGGGGTCGCTCTTTTTTCACCCATGACTGCCGCCAATAGACCGCTCATGAATCAGTTTAGAGTTTCTCGAAAAATTAGTAAATACCTGCTAAGATTTGCCGACGGCACTCGTTGCATTGAGAAGCCGGTGCGACTGACAGAGATACTGAAGCTCGAATCTTTTGCCTTACCGCCGTGGGCGTCGAGCGTAGTGAAGATTTGGCATGTAAGCGTGAGCTTATGCGGAGAGCAAACGATGCGAATAGCGTATTTTGACTGCTTTGCCGGGGCAAGTGGAGATATGATTTTGGGAGCTCTGGTGGATGCCGGCTGGAGCGTGGAGCACTTGAAAAGGGAGCTTTCCAAGCTAAAGCTCAGCCATTATCAGATTCACGCAACCAAGTCGATCAAGCACGGACTGGCCGGCACAAGAATCGAAATCATGGTAGACCAGTCATATCATAAGCATCACTCGCGCCATCTGCAGGACATTCAGGCAATCATCTCCCAAAGCGACTTGCAGGAGCCGGTTAAAGCCCGGAGCCAGGCAATATTCAAGCGACTGGCTCAAGCCGAAGCCAAAGTTCACGGCACAGATATAGAGAATATCCACTTCCACGAAGTGGGAGCGGTAGATGCGATCTTGGATGTGGTGGGTGCAGCGGCCGGACTTGCAGCCCTAGGGGTGGAGCGCGTTCTCTGCTCACCGCTGCATGTGGGTACTGGAACCATCCAATGCCAGCATGGCACTCTGCCGATACCTGCTCCTGCAACCGCCGAACTGATCCATGGAAAGCCGGTGTACTCTACCGGAGTCGTTGGGGAACTGCTAACTCCAACAGGAGCCGCTATTCTCACCACACTCAGCTCCGATTTTGGAGCGATGCCGGCTATGGTCGTGGAAAAGAGCGGCTACGGTGCAGGCAAATCAGACTTCTCAATTCCCAACCTGCTGCGACTCTTTATCGGAGAGTCGTCCGGTGCCGATCGCTTTGAAACAGAGAGAGTGGCCGTTATTGAAACCGGAATTGACGACATGAATCCCCAAATCTACGACCATCTTATGACTAAGCTGCTGCAAGAGGGTGCTCTGGATGTTCTGCTGAAGCCGGTGCAGATGAAAAAGAATCGTCCGGGTATCCTCATGACAGTGATCTGTGCGGTGGAAGCAGTAGATAAATTTGCCGATATCATCATGAGCGAGACGACCACCATAGGACTAAGATGGAGACTGGAAAATCGTTTTAAAGCCAGAAGGAGGACTCTGGAAATCGAGACTTCTTATGGGACCATCAGGTGCAAAATCGCCACCGGAGCTGGGCGCATTATCAACATCTCGCCGGAATACGACGACTGCAAAAAAGCGGCTGCAGCCAACCATGTCCCGCTCAAAGAAGTGATGGAACAGGCCAGGCTCGCCTGCCTCACAAATCGCGCTAAACTGGGCCTCGATTTTGAAGCTTTTCAAAATCAGCTGGAAAGGACTGCGTGAATCATGAACCAAGAATGCCCCCACCAATCTCCCGATCTTTCTCTCACGTTGAAGCTGAACCGAGTTCCCAATTTTTGCCAGATCTTACAGGGCGGATTTCAGATTGATGTTCGAGTCGGCTGCAGCATCAGGCAACTTTTGTGCGAACAGCTAAACCTGGATTCCGGGTACGTGGAAAATCGCATCAGCACCATTTTTCTGGACGGAAAACCGGTTGACGATATGGAAACCGCTATTGTCAATGAAGGATCAATCCTTGCCCTTTCGGCTGCAATGCCCGGTCTGGTGGGAGCAACCATGCGCAGGGGGGGCTATTATGCGAAATTTCGAAGCGTTATATCTCACCAACAGTCAGGGGTCGCGAGCGAGCTCGCCGAAAGAGCCATAACCGTCAAGCTCTTCAACGTCTTGGCCGAAGAGCTTGGACCGGTCTTCCTGGCACGCGGTGCGCGGCTGAAGGCACTCGACCTCAAGGTTTTCCTGGAGAACCGTTCGCCCGATTTTTGGGAAAGCCTGGAGTGGGCACAGCTCAATGACAAAGAAATGGAGCTTGAGGAACTGCAGCAAACCAATTGGCTCGAAGGCCACGATTTCGTCGTGCTAAGAATCGTGCTGCCCGTCTAATCTTTCCCGGCAGCGTCCGGCAACAATTCACAAGGTAGGAGATGCGCTTTTCGTCAATGCAACCGGCCAACGGCGGTCTCCACCTCCCGCAGGATTTTGGATTCCTTCATCATTCGCACAACCGTTTCGATATCGGTGGACAATACGCGGTCTTTTTCCAGGTGTGAAACCGCCCTTCGGATGGCACGATAAGCCGCCAGAGTACCTTCTCCCGGTCTGAGGTTGGTGAAAAGGTCAAGGGCTTGGGCGGCGCACAGCAATTCAATGGCAATGACATTTTCCGCGTTGCGGGTGATATCTCTGAGCTTGCGGGCCGAAATGGTGCCCATCGGCACATGGTCTTCTTTATTGGCGGAAGTGGGTATGGAATCCACACAGGCGGGATGGGACCATATCTTGTTCTCGGAGACCAGCGAAGCTGCAGTATACTGCGCTATCATGAAGCCGGAATTGAGCCCTCCATTGGCGACCAGGAAAGCTGGAAGTCCGCTCAAATGAGGATTCACCAAACGCTCGATGCGCCTTTCCGAAATATTGGCAAGCTCTGCAACCGCCATGCAGGCAAAGTCTGCAGCAAGAGCCAGAGGCTGCCCATGGAAATTGCCACCAAGCAGAAATTCCTCCGTCTCGGGCAATATGAGAGGATTGTTAGTGGATGAATTCATCTCTGTCTCCACCGCCATCTTGGCTTACGAGAGGGCTTCCCTGGTGGCGCCAGGCTGCGGGGGTG
>JAVEVM010000491.1:0-4055 GCA_034005055.1 Desulforhabdus sp.
ATCTTCGAGCTGATCAATCATTTTCTGGAAAAGTACAACAAGAGCTACGGCATGAGAAAATGGATTCGGCCGATCGCCCTGGACATGCTGCAGTCTTATTCTTTTCCGGGCAATATCCGGGAGCTGAAAAACCTGGTAAAAAAAGCGGTGGTCATGAGCGAGCAAGAAATTCTGGATGATTTTTTGCGCTCGGCCCTCAAGGGCACCGGCAGATCGTTTGAGGCGAACCGGCAGAGTCTGGGTGGAAAGTGCCTAAACGATGAGCTGCTGAAGGTTGAAAAAGAGATCTTGAAGAGTGCGATGGAAAGCTGCAAGAGCACGCGGCAGCTGGCGGCCCGGTTGGGAATGAGTCAGCCGACCGTGGTTAGGAAGATGAAAAAGCACGGCCTTGCCTTCCAATGAAGTGTTTCACCATCCATTCGATTCAACAATGAATCGATACTTTACCTAACCTGCTCAGATCATTCTGCTATCGTCAAAAAAACACCTGATCCATCCATGCATCCCAATTTTTTCGTTGCCATTCCAGATGGTTTTGAGTTTACTGATTCAAGTTCGACTCAAAAACTGGTCTCCTGACCGCTCTGCTGAAGTTCAACCCGCATGGCTCGCCGCGGAATCGGCATTCGCACGGCTGGCTCGAATATTGCTCCGCAGCGGTGAACGGACAGGAACTACTGCTGAAACACGTAAGGAGAAATTATGCGACAGCCATTGAGCAACGATCAATTGAGTGAACGCCGGGGCGCGGTTATCCCGAAGGGGCACGCCAGTCTGACGAACTGCTACATCCAGTCGGCCAAAGGAGCGCTGGTCTTCGATGTGGAGGGGCGGGAATATATCGATTTTGCCGGCGGAATTGCAGTGATGAACGTTGGCCATTCGCACCCGAAAGTTGTGGCGGCCATCAAGGATCAGGCGGAGAAATTCACTCATACCTGTTTCATGGTGCTACCCTACGAGCATCTCGTCAAGCTGGCGGAGAAGCTGACCGCCCTGCTGCCGGGCGAGACTCCCAAGTCGGCCCTGTTTGTCAATAGTGGCGCTGAAGCGGTGGAGAATGCGGTCAAGATTGCTCGCTACTACACCAAAAGACCGGCCGTTATAGCCTTCGACCACAGCTTCCACGGGCGCACCAATTTGACCATGACTCTGACCGGCAAGGTGAAGCCTTACAAGTTCGGGTTCGGCCCGTTTGTGCCGGAAATCTATCACATGCCGTTCGCCTACTGTTACCGCTGTCCGTTCCACCTCGAATACCCCGGCTGCGGCGTGAGCTGCGCGGATTACCTCAAAGAGCTCTTCCTGAGTTATGTGGCACCCGAATGCACAGCCGCCGTGATTGCCGAGCCGATCCAGGGCGAGGGCGGCTTTATCACTCCACCCCCGGAATTCTTCCCGAAAATCAAAAAGATCTGCGAAGAGAACGGCATTCTTTTCATCGCCGATGAAATCCAGACGGGCATGGGCCGCACCGGCACCATGTTTGCCATGGAGCATTGCGGCATTGAAGCCGATCAGACCACAGTTGCCAAAAGCCTTGCGGCAGGCATGCCGCTCAGTGCCGTAGTTGGCAAGCAAGAAATCATGGACTCGGTTCATCCCGGCGGCATCGGCGGCACCTACGGGGGTAATCCGGTGGCCGCCAGTGCTGCTTTGGCGGTAATGGAGATATTTGAAAGCGAGAACCTTCTGGAAAGGGCTCAGCAGCTCGGCACAAAACTGCGAAGTCGTTTGGACCGATTCAAGGAGAGCTACGAGATCGTCGGCGATGTTCGGGGAATCGGTCCGATGTTGGCCATGGAGCTGGTCAAGGACCGTGCTGCAAAGACTCCTGCGACTGATGAGGCCAAAGCCCTGCTGCGATATTGCTTCGAGCGGGGACTGATCGTTTTGGCTTGTGGAGGCTACGGCAACGTGATCCGCCTGCTGATGCCGCTGGTGGTCGAAGACGAGCAATTGGACAAAGGCCTGGCTATTCTGGAGGAAGGGCTGAGCGTTCTCGGAAAATGACATGGCTTCGGAATCCGAACCGAAATTGTGCAGCTTTCAGCAGATCAAAAGTCAGCTCGATCCGCGCTGCGTTTACCTGATTTTCGAAAAGGCCGCCAATCCCGGCAGCCGAACCGAGCTTTTCGAAGTCAATGAATTGCTTGAGCCTTGCCGGGCCGGCATTGTTAGAGAGGATCTCTATTACGATGAGATTTCGGGCAGGTTGTTCATGGTGATCGAGGTCGATCCGCAGCAGGCTCACAAGCTGCAGCGGATTCTGCTGCATCCTCGGCTGCCGCGCAATGCGCAGGTTTACCTGTACGGTAACCTGCCTTAAAAGCTTTGAACGGGCCAAAAATAGGAAGTTTTAATAGGGGCAGGTTTTGTCTCACCCCCTGGTTGGATCCGCAGAATGCTGCGTTGAAGACAATGCGTTGTTTACCGAAAACAAGTCAATCGAGATGACAAGGGAGGAGAACATGAAGCAAAGAATTAAAGAAAAGAGTGGCCTCACATGCTTTTTGGTGATCTTTGTTGTGCTATCGCTTGCTTTTGCCTTCGGGCAGCCCGCTCAAGCGGAAGATAAAGTCGTTAAGGTGGGCAACATTGAACCGCTTTCGGGTCCGTCGGCATCAGTCGGACAGCAGGGGAAAAATGCACGCGAAATGGCGGTGGAGGAGATCAACGCGGCAGGCGGCATCAAATCCCTTGGTGGAGCAAAGCTCCAGCTCCTCTACGCCGACTCCGAATCCAAACCGGAAAAGGGGGTGGCCGAGGCCGAACGGATGATCAATACTGAAAAAGTCGATGTGCTCACCGGCTGCTGGAATTCGGCCGTCACCTATCCGGTCACCGCCGTTGCCGAGCGCTATGGCGTGCCGTTCATTGTTCCGGTCTCGGTGGCTGACAAAATTACCGAGCAGGGATTCAAGAATACTTTCCGCATTGCCGCCAAGGATAGCTGGTGGACTCGCGACCAGTTCGCCTTTTTAAAAGACGTGCAGGACGAGTTCGGGGTGAAGGTGAGTCGCCTTGCCTTCGTTTATGAAAACGGCGACTGGGGCAAAGGATTTGCCGAGCAGTGGAAGAAGCTGGCCCGGGAAGGCGGCTACGAAGTGGTTCTGGACGAGCCCTATCCTTCAACCAGCACCGACTTGAGCCCTGTGGTGCAGAAGATCAAGCGGGCCAAGCCCGATGTGCTGCTGCTCGTCTCCAATGCAGCCGATGCGATTCTATTGACCAACACTCTGGCCGAATACAAGGTGGATCTTAAGGCGATCATTGCCAGCGGCGGTGGACATGCCGATCCGTCCTTCCTGAAGGCGACCGGTGAAAATTCCAAATATCTTTTCGACATTGTTGAATGGGAAACCGACGTCAACAAGCCCGGAGCCAAGGAAGCCAATGAGAAATACAAAGCCAAGTACGGCGAAAACCTGACCGGTGAAGCGGTGGATGCGTATGTGGCGATGTATGTGCTCAAGGATACTCTGGAGCGCGCGGGCTCTCTGGAACCGGCTAAGATAAGAGAAGCGCTGGCGGCCACCAATCTGACCGACGGCCCCGGAATGATTGTCGGATACGATGCGGTGCAGTTCGATGAAACCGGGCAGAACAAAAACGCATCGCTGGTGATCGTGCAGGTGAACGATCTGGGCAACGGGCCCGAGAGGATCACCGTATGGCCCAAGGGGGCGCGTCGAGCCGGTTATAACCCGGTTTTCCCCATGCCGGGGAAATAGCGGGGAGTGAGGAGACGCGGGTACGCGGTGAACGGGGTTGGCAGGGTAGCGGAGTAGGTTGGGTTGAGCGCTGCGAAACCCAGCCTGCAATGAAATCAATCTTTGAGTCCGGGTCTCCGCGGGAAAAAGCAACTTTCCATGTTCAACCTGGACACGTAGCTTCGGCACCATCGACGGGTAACACGGCCTTCAACTCGTTGACCGAAATGCCTGACTTCCTGAGAGGCAGTTATGATCTACCTTCTAGAAGACACCATCAACGGTATCCTGATGGGCTCGATCTACGGGCTCACCGCGTTGGGGCTGACCGTCATCTTCGGA
>JAVEVM010000492.1:0-4044 GCA_034005055.1 Desulforhabdus sp.
CCACCAATGGAAGGGAGAGTGAAATCCGGAGCCTTGTCTCCAATCTTCAGATGGGTCCGGCTGTCAACAGGTTTGAGCTTTCCCGTCCGAAAGACTTTGCTCTCGCTTTGTTCAACGCCGCAATGAACAAAGGTGGGTTGCACGATCAAGACCGTCAGGAAGAAAAACGTGAGGAAAAATCCTCTCTTCAACATCAGCTATCCTCTTTTCTCAAGCTCGAATTTTCCAGGATGAATTGCAGGAAAGTATCCGGATCTCCAAACCCGCCGAGGCGCGAATAGATGACTTGGTGAGACCGATCGCGGTTCATTTGAACAACAACAAAATAAGGGGTTCTCACCTCACCCAGCAGGCGGTGAATGGTAAAATCAGCATCCGGAAACAGTGTAAACGGAATCTTGTAGCGGTTTTTGAATAATTTGATCTCAAAAGCTGTGTTACCGCCTCCTATGCCGATGATCTTTATCTTATCCTTCAAATCGGAGCGCTTCTGGATGGCTTCATAAAGCTCGTTCACAACCGGCGCTTCCTTCTGACAGTGGGGACAATACATACTGAAAATCTCTATAACGACAATCTCGGCTTTGATCTGGGAGATCTTGAAGGAGCCGTCTTCATCAAGCCCAAGATATTTTTTCTCTTCAGAGTTTTCCGGCACAGGCAGGATTATTTCCGGCAGCTTACCGCCTTCGGCTGGAGGCTCGGTCACTGCCAGAACATAATCGAGGCGAGCATACGAGCCCACAAGGATCGCCAATAAAATGATAACATATGTTTTCCGCACTTAAGCCCTCTTCTGCGAGAAGTGCCCCGTTTTTTATTCTTGCTTTTTCAGGGCCATTTGGATGTCTAGCCAATCGACCATATCCCGAACATTTTTGGAAAGATTCCACCTGCCGTTTTCAAACACACCGTAATCGGCGCCACACATGGCGGAAGAAAAACGCACCGAATTAGCATAGAAAAGCCATTGTTCGATCCATTTCTTCTCTATCGATTCATTGAAGATACTATCTTTGTCGCCGGGACCTTTAGCCAGCCCTTTGGCCCAGGCAGTCTCCAGTATACGGGTCGCGGTTAGAGTCATAGCGTTCGAGGTCTTCAAGGTATTTTCGAATCGAGCCCAGTGCCCATTCACCCAAGTGTCTCCATGGCAAGCCAGGCAAATTTTTTGCATCGTCTTTTGGCGCTTGAGCTGTTCGTCCGCATCTATCAGGAGCTCTGCGACCGGTTCCCCGCTCAGCTCTGTGGGCAGCGGCAAACCAGCTTTGTTTTGCATATTCGTTACGTTTGCGGATTTTGTATGAGGATGCGCGTAGATCAGCCCCAAGATCCGCCAGGGAAGCCGATCGTTTGCCTGATGGGTCCTCTCGGCAATAACCTGCCGCTCTTCATCGACCACCAGACTCATATGACAACCCGCACAGGTCGGCGCCGTGAAATCTTTACCTACAGTCCACGGCACTTGTCTGAAGTCCCACTCTTTATTGAGAGAGCTATAAATGTTTCCGTGCTTGCTCACATCATATATCTTGTAGGCGGGGACATCCGGTCCTTTGTGACATTCCGCGCAGGTATACGGTTTTCTGGCCACCTCAATAGCAAACTGGTGCCGTGTGTGACAGGCTGTACAAGAGCCCTGGCTATCATCTGGATTCAGTCGTCCCACCCCTTCGTTCGGCCAGCCGGAGAGAATCGGAAAGGTCATCTCACCCAGGTCCGTCTCTTTGGAGGTGGTCCCTTGCACCTCAATTTTGGTACCGTGGCAAAACAAGCAAGAATCGCCATTGGTGTGATCGTTGGCCGGTTGAACCGTTATTTTCATGTCGGCAAAGGTCTGGCTGCCGTTGATCGACTCCATTAGATCCCGATAGAGGGGATTCTGCACCAGATTTACATGGGCATGAGACATCATATTGCGCGAGAATTGATCCGCCTCTTGGCTGTGGCAGACCGAGCAATCAGGCGGGGTCACCACCACATGCACGTCATAGCCGTTGTGCTCGAAGGTATCTTTGTGCTTATCAAAGTTCATGGTATGACATTCGGAGCAGCCTATGGCGTAGTCAAGCAATTGCTCGGGGATCTTTTCTCCCGACACTTTCCTCTCCAGCCCGCTCAGCTTGAGTGCATCTCTCGGGTTGGTCTGAGCATGTCGACTTCTTTCCCAATCGGACACAATCCCGGGCGACACCGCTATATGACAGCCGATGCATTCTTCAGTTGCCGGACTCAGTCCGACACTGAAAGCATTATCAGAGCACATCGCGATCAAAACGAGTGACAGAGCAAAGCAAGCTTTTCGCATGGCCATTTCCCCTCCACACAATGTTGCAGAATCATCGCCATCAAGCGATCCTAGCCAAAGGCAACATCCAAGATCATCATCACGGTGAAGCCCGCCATACAACAAAGGGTAGATAAATCGGTATTGCCTTCCCGCTGCGATTCAGGAATGACTTCTTCCACAACCACGAAGATCATGGCACCGGCAGCAAAACTGAGTGCGTAGGGGAGAACAGCTTGAGAAAAAAGAACGACCGCTGCACCAATCACTCCGGCAACAGGTTCAACCACAGCCGATAGCTGACCGTACCAAAAGCTTTTCCAGTTGGACAATCCTTCTCTTCGAAGCGGCATCGAAACCGCCAGACCCTCCGGGAAATTTTGAATCCCTATTCCCAGAGCCAGAGCTACCGCCCCGGCAAAGCTCGCTGAAGGTAAATCGGCTGCAGTCGCGCCAAAGGCTACGCCAACTGCAAGCCCTTCAGGAATGTTGTGCAAAGTGATCGCCAAAACCAGCAAGGTGGCCCTTCGCCACTTGGTTGGAACGCCTTCCGCCTCAGACATGGGGAAGCCCAAATGGAGATGTGGCAGAACGCGATCAATGGCCCGTAAAAACAACCCACCCAGCAAAAAGCCGACTGCTGCGGGAAACCAGGCGGGCAGCTCCCCTCCCTGCGACATCTCTAAAGCGGGAGCAAGAAGAGACCAAAAGCTTGCAGCAATCATGACCCCGCCGGCAAAACCGAGCATTCCGTCGAAGAGCTTGCGGGTCAAGCTCCCGGAGAAATAAACCAGCCCCGCCCCCATGGCGGTCATAAACCAAGTGAATCCGGTGGCCAGCAAAGCCTGCAAGATTGGATTTAGAGTCTCTACTGATGACATCAGTTCATTTCGGATAGAGGAAATTCAACGAAGACTCGATCGTCTTTGCTCTAGACTCTTTCCGGCCCTGCACTTAAAGCCGCGCATATCAATGCTGGCGTTCGATTTGGCAGTCGAAGCAGCATTAAGACGAGTGCTGCAACGTTGAACAGGCTCCGAGCGCTTCAGGCCTGTTGTCGCGCCACCGGGTCCCGAAGCTGCCCAAGCCTGCTGTCCCCATCCGAAGCTAAGTGACCGCCCCGGCTCCGTCCAATCGAGATCGACTTTTCTCCATGAACCAAGCCTCGGGATCGACGTAATAATATTTCAAGTCGGCAAGAAGAATGTAGTGCTCTCTCTCTTCAGTGAGCAATCGATCGATGAATTCCCGCGCCATCTGATCCTTTGATATTTCAGCTTGTTTCTGCAGAAAAACGATGCTCGAATTCTCGAGCTGCAGACCTGTTTCTATCGCCACCACATCATCCAGGCACGCCCTGGGCATTTTCCCATGCTCTTCGGCAATTCTCCTGAGCAAAGCTTGCCTATCTTCGTCCTCTGCCTGATGATACTTGCATGCGTCGGCCCAGACTTTGCCTTTCTTGATTTCTTCATAGGTTTCTTGCACATGCTTCAGGTGCTGCACCTCCGAATCTCTCAACATGCGGAATGTTTCTATGCCGACTTGATCCGGACAGGTGCTCATGGCATCTTCGTAGAGGGCTTTCTTTTTTTCCTTCATCTCCATGACAGTGCAAAACATTTCAAGTGCTTCATCGCGCTCATTGCCCATATTACACTCCTGCGATTGTTTATAAATTCGCTTATCAGCTCTGAAAGGATATTAGCGTATATATTAAGGACTGCAAGCAACCGTGTCTATTTAAAGATAGAAAA
>JAVEVM010000493.1:0-4037 GCA_034005055.1 Desulforhabdus sp.
TGAAGCGGAAATCACGCGATCCGACACACTGAATGAAGGCCAGTTTTTTGGCGGAATGGGCCGCTGCAACCTTCTTCTTCAGGGGCTCCAGCCTGGCTTCGACGTCGCTCAGTTTCTCGGCCGCAGACGCCCAACCGGAGAGATCCTTATCGTCGGCAGCAGCGCCGGATTTGACCTGCGCGAGCACCTCGGCCGAAGACTTGCCGTGCTTTTCTTCCAACTGCTTGACCTGGCGGCTCAGCTTCTTTTGGTCTTTCTCAAGACTTTCGACTTCTATTTCCAAGGCCAGGTCCGATGGCCGGTCCAGATGCCCGGCGGTGGGACCGCTGGCACTCAGCAGTCGTTCGAACTCCAGAGCGGTCACCACGTTGGGAAGGTGATCGTAGCCATATTCGGGAATGACGGAGGGGTCAAACACATCGTAGCCGACGGCCACTACGATGGCGCCGACTTCCAGCTCGACCTCGCGGTCTTTCTGTTCGTAATCGATGGCGTTTGCCTGGCAAACCTTGGCGCAGACTCCGCACTTCTTGCCCTGCCCCAACTGACGGCACGCCTCGGCGTCAATCGTGTAAACGGAAGGGATGCCCTGAGGGAAGTATTTGTAGATTGCTTTGCGGTTGCCGAGCCCGGCGTTGTAAACATCGACGGTCATGGTCGGGCATTTCTCCGCGCAAGACCCACAGCCGGTGCACAGGTCTTCATTCACATAGCGGGCTTTTTTCCGCACCTTAACCTTGAAATTACCCACTTCGCCGTTGACTTCTTCTACTTCACTGTAAGCAAGCAGATTAATGTGAGGATGTCGACCGACATCCAGCAGCTTCGGCGAAAGAATTCAGATGGCGCAGTCGTTGGTGGGAAAGGTCTTGTCGAGTTGGGCCATCTTGCCCCCGATACTGGGGAGCTTTTCCACCATGTGGACCTGAATACCCATCTCGGCCAAATCCAGGGCGGCCTGTATACCGGCAATTCCGCCGCCGATCACTAATACATCGTTGTTCACGATACACCTCTCGAATTTATCATTACATGCTCTCTGCAATCAGGGTCGTCAGATCCTTGATTTGCAGATCCATATCCATGGTGGTGAGTGCGCAGTTCAGGTGAATTGCGCACTTGGGGCAGGCGGTCACCAGAGTCTGTGCCCCGGTCTTCTTGGCTTCCTGCAGTCGCTCGACCTGGATCTGTTTGGACCCGGCGGAGCAGTTGGCCCATCCGCTGGTGCCGCAGCAGACCGCATTTTCCCGGTTGCGCTCCATCTCTACGAACTGGGAATCGGCCAGGCTGCGCAGAATTTTGCGCGGGCCCTCGTAAATCTTAGCCATGCGGCCGAGGCGGCAGGGGTCATGATAGGTGTAAATGCCTGCCCCGTTGGTTAATTTCAGTGCATCTTCAGCCAGCATTTGCTCGATCAGGTCATAGAAATGGACTGCTTCAAACCCGAGATCGCCCAAATATTGCGGGTAGTGGTGCTTGAAAGTGTAATAGCCTTCCGGGCAACTGAAGACCACGCGCTTCGCCCCCGACTTGCGGATCAGATCTACATTCTTGGCAGCGAGCTTCTTGAATGCGTCGAAGTTTCCGTTCCACAGCATGTCATGGCCGCAGCAGCATTCCGCATCGCTCACCACCGGCTCGATACCGGCCGCATTGAGAATCTTGATGACATTTCGGCTGACCGTAAGGCTGTCCACGCCGATGTCCCGGAAAATAACGTCGAAGTAAGGCATGCAGCCGACAAAGAAAAAAGTGTCGCCGGTTTCGGCCACTTTCCCCGCTTCTTTCGCCCACTCGGTTTTCTTTTGCTGAATTCCCTGGGTTTGCAGCTCCATAATGGTCTGTAGCATGCTGTGATGAGCATAAACGGGCGTGGTGCCGCGTTTTGATGCCTCTTCACGCAGAGCACGCATGAATTCCGGGAAATTGATTTTCGCCGGGCATCGCTCATAGCAGCGACTGCAGGTCAGGCATGCCCACAGCTCGGGATCCTGCAGCAGTTCGTCACCGAGCTCCAGAAGCCCTTTTTCCACAATCAGGCGCGGCGAGAAGCTCGGCAGAACCCTGGAAACCGGGCAGCTCCCGGTACAAACTCCGCAATCCAGACAGTAATAAGTCTGGTAAGTGTTTACAGCTTCTTGAACATTCATGCAGCCACTCCAAGACTTGATTTTCCAAGCTGTTTGATCTTATTGGTGAAGGAAGTGACTATTTGGGCAAAACGGGCGCCCTCCGCGGAAGAAACCCATTCCAATGCCAGCCGCTCATTGTCGATGCCCATCAGTGAAAGCAGTTCGCGGGTCATGTCGATAACACGCTGAGCTTTTTCATTACCATCCAGGTAATGGCAGTCACCGATGTGTCAGCCGCTCACCAGGACGCCATCGGCCCCGAGCTGAAAAGCTTTTAGGATAAAATCGGGGGAAATACGGCCTGAGCACATCACCCGAATCACTCTTATGTTCGGGGGATACTGAATGCGACTGACACCGGCCAGATCTGCACCGGCATAGGCACACCAGTTGCAACAGAAAGCGATGATTTTGGGCTCGAATTCCGCAGTCATATTCTCTCTCTTCCTTTATCGCAATTCTTCGTTTGCACTTCGTTACTCACAGAGAGCCGCCTCTACCATGGTGAGCACTTCCCTATCATTGAAATGCCGGATGGCGGCAGCTCCCGTCGGACATGCCACCGCACAGGCGCCGCATCCTTTACAGAGCGCTTCCTGAATTTGGGAGACATACACATCTTTCGCCACTTCAACCAGCTGAGGCGAGCCATAGGGGCAGACTTCCACACATTTGCCGCAGCCCCGGCAGAGGGTCTCATCGACACTCGACACAACGCCTTCGACTTCGATGCTCTTTTGCGCAAGAATCGTTGCGGCTCTGGCTGCAGCCGCCTGGGCCTGAGCAATGCTCTCGTCGATGGGCTTCGGATAGTGAGCCAGCCCGCAGACAAAAACACCGTCTGTGGCAAAGTCTACGGGACGCAGCTTCATGTGGACTTCCAGGAAAAAGTTGTCCTGGCTGAGCGGAACCTTGAAAAGCTGGGCTAGATGGGCTGCATCCTGAGTCTCAATGGCGGTTGCCAGAGTGATGAAGTCGGGCTTCAACGTTATGGGCCTCTTGAGCACGTGGTCCACAACGGCTACCTGCAGGCCGCCGTCGACTTCTTTAACCTCGGGCTTGTTGTCGGGATCGAAGCGGACAAAAATCACGCCGCGCTTTCGGGCCTCCTTGTAGAGGTCTTCGCGCTCGCCAAAAGTCCGGATATCCCGATAGAGAATGTAAACGTCCGTGGCGGGGTTGCGCTCTTTCAATTCAACGGCCTTTTGCACCGAAAAGGTACAGCAGATTTTGCTGCAATGCGGCCGCTGCGGCTCCCGCGATCCGACACATTGAATAAATACGGCACTCTGGGCGTTCTTGACCAGGTCGGTATTCCAGGCTTCATCCAATTCATGCCAGCGAAACACGCGCTCGCTCCTGCCGTACAGATATTCATCCGGCTTGATGGAATGTCCTCCGGTAGCCAGGATGGTCACTCCGTGCTCGATCTCCTTTTGACTGGCGGCTCCGTTGGAGGAAACGGTCGTCTTGAAGTTGCCCACATAACCCGAGGTCTCCTTTACATGGGCATTGAGGCAAACCTCTATATTCTCATTGGCATTCACTTCTTCGACCAGTTTGGTGAGGAACGCGGAAACGTCCTCGCCTTTCCAGGTCTTTTTGAGCTTGAGCCCGTGGCCTCCCAATTTGTCCTGCTTTTCCACGATGGTGGCTCTGAATCCCTGATTGGCCAAGGTAAGGGCACTCACCATGCCGGCTATTCCTCCACCAACCACCAGAGCTGACGGTGTCACGGGAACCGAGGGCATCGCCAGGGGCTCGATCAAAGCCGCCCTGGAAACCGCCATGCGCACCAGGTCTTTGGCTTTTTCGGTGGCCGCGTCCGGGTCGCCGGCGTGCACCCAGGAGCACTGATCGCGAATGTTGGCCTGTTCGTACAGGTATTTGTTCAGAGAGCTGTTT
>JAVEVM010000494.1:0-4024 GCA_034005055.1 Desulforhabdus sp.
CCAAAGAGAATCTGAGCAAAATTTTCGATCCTTTTTTCACCACCAAGGCGCCAGGCAAGGGCACCGGCTTGGGTCTCTCCATCTGTCACGGTATCATTCAGAAGCTTGGAGGAACACTTTCCGCAAGCAGCCAGGTAGGTAAAGGGACGACGTTTACCATCGAAATACCTACAGAACAAAAGAAAGGAGTGACTTAGAAATGGCGATACCAAGGATACTCATAGTAGACGACGAAGAACGATTCAGGACAACTCTCGGCAAGCGTCTTGCAGAGCGGAAGCTGGATGTAACAACGGTGGGGAGTGGCCTGGAAGCCATCGAAGAGGTGAAGAACAAACATTTTGACGTTATCGTTCTCGATGCCAAAATGCCGGGCCTGGACGGAATCGAAACCTTATCGGAAATAAAGAAGCTCAACCCCGGCATTGAGGTGCTGTTGCTCACCGGTCATGCATCGGTGGATTCAGCGGTCGATGGAATGCGTTTGGGCGCGTTTGATTACATCCTGAAACCCTGTGACATTGACCAATTGCTGGAAAAGATCTATGAAGCTTACTCCCTAAAGGAAGCCAGAGATGAAAGGATACGACAGGCGGAGATCAGAAAAATGATCGACCGCCGCTCGTCCTGATACAAAGATCCAAGGAATCGCTTAAATGGAACGCATTCGCCTGGCCGTCCACACAAGGACGAAGTGCTGGTTAGCCTTGAGCATTGTTTCGGCCACCGTCTTCCAATGTATTTGCGTTCACCGGGGTATCGAAGGGTGAACAGCCTCCGTGATACCTCAGCACGAACTGATATGGTCCGACCGAAACGACGCTCAAGGCCTGCTGGACCCAATTTGGTTAGAAATTGAAATGTAGAAAGTGGTTCCTCGCTCAGAGCCCGGTTCAACCCAAACATCTCCCCCGTGTCGTTCGGCGATTTCCTTTACTATAGCTAAACCCAATCCCGTACCGGAAATCCCTCGAGCAGTTCGGTCCCGCTCGAAAAGCTTGAAGATCTTCTCCGAGCCCTCTCTGGTGATTCCTACCCCGTTATCGCTAACCGAAAAAACGTGGAAATCTCCCCTTTCTTCATATCCTATTCTTATTTCGCTCAACTGCTCACCGCCGTATTTCAAGGCATTGTCCACCAAATTTCTGAATACCCTGTGAATGGAGAGCCTGTCTCCCTTGATCCGTACGGGAACATCGAAATCGTACCAATCCAACTGGCGAAGGCTCAACTGCGCTGAAAACTCATCATGGACCATGCGCAAGATCTCATTAACATTTATTTTTTCGATCACGATTTGGGCCTCTTTGGCCGCCACGTAAAAGTTGATCTGCTCGACCAAGGTCGCCACGTGCTCAGAAGCTTTGAGGATTTGCTCGCAGTACATTCTCCCCTTTTCGTCGAGCAAATCCTTGTAGTGCTTATGCAGTAGATTTGCCACTCCGTAAATCCCTACGGCCGGACTTTTCAGATCGTGAATCACCGAGTATGCGAATAATTTAAGCTTTTCAGAACTGAGGCGCAGAGCTTCTTCTGCTTTTTTGCGCTCGGCAATTTCATTCTGCAGATCTTCGACAGCCGCAGCAAGCTCATGGGTGCGCTCCCTTACTCTTATCTCCAGCTCATCGTGAGCCCTGCGCAGAGCCTGCTCGCCCTGTTTGCGAGCGGTAATGTCGACGCTCACCCCGACCAGCCCTGCCAGGGTTCCGTCCACATTCGTGTAAGTCGCTTTATTCAGGATGATGTCATGTCTGGTTCCGTCGGCATAGACCAGAGAAGTCTCATAAACCTGCTCTCCGGGATTGCTGAAAAGGGCCAAATCCAGTCGATGGTATTCATCTGCTAACGATTTAGGCAGAACTTCGTAGACCGATTTGCCGACGATTTGATCCTTGTGCAGTCCCAGGCGTGTTTCAAAAGCTTTGTTGCAGCCGACGTAGAATCCGGAAACATCTTTATAGAATATCGGATTGGGAATGGTATCAATGAGGGTCTGGAGAAAGTGGAGCTGGTCGCCCAGCTCTTTTTCGGCCTTCTTCTGCTCTGAAATATCCTGAATAATTCCTGTTCCACCTGCCACAGAGCCGTCTTCGCCAAAAATAGGACTAAAATCCGCTTTAACGGGCGTTAGCGTTCCGGTGCGTCTTGAGCGATACAGGCCCTCGTAGTGCGTCTGTTCGCCTGCAAGGCAGGCCGCAATGGCGGATTTCATCTCCTCATCCTGCAAATAATTGAGGGGATTTAGCCCGATGAATTCCTCTCTGGTAGAACCGCTTATCTTCGCGAGGCTTTCATTGTATGCCGTGACGGTTCCATCCCGCTCGAAATGAACGATGCCGAGGGGCGAGTTTTCAAAAATCATGCGATATTTTTCTTCGGATTCCCGCAATGCCTTTTCAATGCTTTTGCGCTCCGCTATCTGGTCTTTAAGAGTCTCCACCGCTTTTTCGGCCTGCGATTTCAATTCCATCAGATGGCTCACCAAGTCTCTGTTCTCCAGTCGCAAACACAATGATTTTAGGGTGGTTTTATGGACGTAGTATGCCGTGTTGATCATAATCGCATAAAAGATCACGAGCAATCCGGCCATGGCCAACTCTATGTCGGTACCCCGATGCAGCAGGCGCACAGTGATCGGAGCGATAACCGGGAGACTGTATACCAGAAAGCCTTCAAGCATTACCGAATGAGTACCGGTAGCTCCGGCTACCATACCGCCCAGCAGGAAGGCGAGAAATACCTCGTGCGGCAAGGATTGCCCGGGAAACAGGAAGATGCCTGCAGAACCTAGCACAATCCCGGAGGCAAACAATCCGGCAATGAAAAGAGCGGTCCAGCGCTGGATTTCTGAGGTTTCCGGGGTAGTTTTTCGATACTGTTTCACCAGGTAGGAGAAGAGCAAAGTCACCGCAAATATGAAAAAAACCCAGATGACTAATTTCCACGGAGAAATGACCCTCCAAAAAACTGCGGCAAGTATCAGAGAATTCACCGCCGTGGCAATCAGACCCGCCGGAGCCTGGGCATAAAGCAATTTTACCTGCTCCAGGCGAAGTTGTGCAGCCTCCTGTGTACTGCTTAAAGAGCCGCCGCGTGTTCTTGTCTCCTTCATGAATCTTGCCCTATGTCCCGCTTCGATTCTGGTTAACGGGAGCAGTGAAGGTTATTTTGGTCCCTTCGTTCTCCTTACTCGCGATGTCGAGCATGCCACCCAGCATTCTGACCCGCTCGACCATAGCAGCCAGTCCCAATCCTTTGTCAGTCGCCCTGCTGTCCGATATCTTCGTCGGATCAAACCCGCAGCCGTCATCTTCGACCTGAAATCTGATCATCTCTCCTTCGCGTCTAACCACCAGCGTCATATGAGAAGCGTTGGCGTGCTTGGCTATATTGGTTAAACACTCCTGAAAAATTCGATAAACTAATATTTGCGCTTCCGAGGCAAGAACACCCTCGATCTCTTCCATTTGAACCGATGATTTCACGTGCGTGCGCTTGGTGAACTCTTCGGTCAGCCACCTCAATGCCGACGTAAGGCCCAGATTCTCCAAAATGAGCGGACTGAGGTCGCGCGAGAGACGATGCACATTTTCCACTACTTCATCGATATAGCGCAGCATCTCCAGGCACTTGTCCCGCAAGTTCTGCTGCCCCCGATCGAGTTTTTGCTCGATAGCTCGAACCTGCAGCTTTAGAGCCAGCAAGGCTTGACCTAATTCGTCATGCAGTTCCTTTGAAATCCGCTTCTGTTCCTGTTCCCTGGCTGTTATTAACTTGGAAGTAAGATAGCGCAGCTTGCGCTGGGAAGTCTCCAACGCTTCTTCGGCCATCTTTCGCTCAGTGATGTCTCGAATCAAGGCTGTGGCCAAGCATTTGCCACTTTGGAAACAATAACTGGCCGATATTTCAACTGGAAAGACAGTACCATCCTTTTTCCTGTGATACCGCAATGGTATCTTGTTGACCTGGGCCAGCATGTCTTCAATTGTTTGTTTCGGCTGAGCGGACATGTCAATAGTCTTCA
>JAVEVM010000495.1:0-4013 GCA_034005055.1 Desulforhabdus sp.
GAGGTGGCGATATCATCCAGGTATTCGTCAGGCATATTGAACCTCACACTCGCTCAAGTGCTTAAGAATGAGATCCTGCACCTGTTCTACCTCACGGCCGATAACAACAAGCTGCGTTGGTCATCATCCCTTCACATTGCCAATGGGAATAAAGCGCACAACCGGTTTACTGATGCCGGCCCGCTCTGTTGCCGCAACCACGTCGTCGATATTCTTGTAAGCGGGTCCGGCCTCCTCCGCCAGTCCGGAGTAAGAAACGGTGCGCACATAGATTCCCCGCTGTTCCATATCCTCCTGCAGCTTTTTGCCTTGAAACTTCTTCTTTGCCTGCCGCCGACTCATCGACCGACCGCTGCCGTGGGCAGTGCTGAAAAAGGTCTGCGCGCCTCCTTCAACGCCCGCTAACAGGTAAGAACCGGTTTCCATGCTGCCGCCCAAGATGACGGGCTGCCCTGTTTTTCGGTACATTTCCGGCAGCTCTGGATTGCCGGGGCCGAAAGCACGGGTGGCTCCTTTCCGGTGCACCAACACCTCTCTAATTTCCCCGTCCACCTCATGCCGTTCCAGCTTGGCAGTGTTGTGGGCAACGTCATAGACCTGATGCAATCCCAGCTCTGCAGGATCTTTGTGGAAAAAGTCCGAAAACACTTCGCGCACACGATGCAGGATGACCTGACGGTTGGCAAAGGACATGTTGACGGCGCACTTCATGGCGGCAAAATAATCCTGCCCTTCCTTCGAATGAAACGGAGCGCAGGCAAGCTCTCGGTCGAGAATTCTGATGCCGTATTTTTTTTCCATGACTTTCAAGAAAAGCTGCAGATAATCGGTCGCCACCTGATGTCCGAAACCGCGGCTGCCGCAGTGGAACATAAGCGCCACTTGATTGGGCAGGGTAATTCCAAAGGCTCGGGCAAGCTCGGCATTATAGATATGTTCGGGCCTGGCCACCTGAATCTCCAGGTAGTGATTACCTGAGCCAAGCGTACCGATTTGCTTGAATCCGCGCTCGACCGCCTTGTTGCTCACCTTGCTCGCATCCGCACCGGCGATGCAGCCGTTTTCTTCGGTGCGCTCCAAATCCTCTCGCCAGCCGTAGCCGTTTTCAATGCACCAGCGGGCACCGAGCTCTACAACCCGACGAAACTCAGACTGTGAGATTTTGATGAATCCAGTGCTGCCCACCCCTGCGGGAACCCGCTGAAACAGCTTGTCCACCAGCCCTTTAAGATGCGGCTGCACTTCATCGAAGGTAAGGTTGGTGAGCACCAGGCGCATTCCGCAATTCACATCGAAGCCTATGCCCCCCGGCGAAATGACCCCGGATTTTGGATCCATGGCTGCAACTCCGCCGATCGGAAAACCGTATCCCCAGTGACCGTCGGGCATACAATAGGCGTATTTCAAAATTCCCGGCAGGGTTGCCACATTGGTAACCTGATCGATCACCCCATCGTCCATTTCCTCAAGCAGCTTTTCGGTTGCGTAAATGCGTGCCGGCACTCGCATGCCTTCCTTGTAGCTGGTGGAGATTTCCCAGACCGTATCGGATATTCTGATGAAGTTGCTTAAGCTTGCCATGATCTTGCACCTGTCATTGAGATCCTGATTGATTGAAGATGACTTCTTTCTTAATCAAGATAACAACATGCCACTTGCAAGTCACCTTGGAAGCTGAACGGAGTACCGCATAATTTCCTTGACTTTTTTGCCGAAGGGCTTTTAGAGTACGCTCCTCTAAGGAAAGGAGCTTACTCTTGCTGACGGGCCGAAAGTTGTATCGCTTTTATTTCTATTATTGCTGCGCAGGGCTCAGGCTGCGGACCCGTCTGTGAGCGTTTCAAAAGCGTTTAAGGAAGTTGAAGCCGCGGGTTCAGCACCCGCGGCTTTTTTTATCCTCGATCCATTAAGCGAGTTGCCAAATGGGAATGGAAGATGACCTCAAACAGCTAAGAGGAGCCATCGATCAGGTGGACCTCGATCTCCTCAAACTTTTCAACAGACGCATGGAGCTGGCTCAGCAAGTCGGCCGCGTGAAAGCTTCAAACGGGTTGGAGCTGTTTGTCCCGGGCCGTGAAGAGCTGATCATCCAGAGACTTTTAGAGGCAAATAGCGGACCTCTCAACGAAGCTTCGCTGCGAGCCATTTACCGGGAGATTTTTGCCGCTTCGCGACTGCTCCAGTATGTGTTGCAAGTCTCTTACCTGGGACCCGAGTGGACTTACTCACATCTTGCAGCCCTTTCTCTGTTCGGCCACTCCGCACACTATATTCCTTATGCAACGCTTGAGGATGTCTTTGACGCGCTCTTGAAGAGCAGAGTCCATGTGGCGGTGGTGCCGGTGGAAAATTCCCTGCAGGGGGGAGTAGGGCGCACCATGGATCTGCTCTATGAGAAGGATGTGAGGGTGGTGGGCGAATGTTACATCGAGATCGCCAACTGCCTGTGTAGCCATCTCGATGCTATCCCGGATGTAAAGCACCTTTACGCCCATCCGCTAGCCATGGAGCAATGCCGACGCTGGGTTTACGAAAATTTGCATGACGTCGAGTGGTATGAATGCACTTCGACCGCGCAGGCAGCCCAACTGGCGCAGAAAGATCCGGCGGGAGGCGCCATTTGCAATCTTTATGCGGCACACCATTACGGTCTTCGAATCCTGGCCGAGCGCATTGAAGACCATGCCGGAAATACCACCCGCTTTTTCGCGCTGGCGAGCCATTTCAATCCGAGCACGGGCAACGACAAGACGTCAGTTCTGTTTGCCATGTCCGATGAGCCCGGCGCTCTCTATTCAGCTTTAGAAGCTTTTGCCCGGTCGGGCGTCAATATGACCCGCATCGAGTCGCGGCCAAACCGTCTGTTCCCGTGGCAATATCTCTTTTATGCCGATATCGAAGGGCATCACGAAAATGAAAAGGTCCGAGCGGCTCTGCAGACACTCAGGAGTCGCGTCACTTTCTTGAAGATTCTGGGATCTTATGTCAAAAATGATCCCACCCGTCCCATCCGTCTGGAAAAAGAAAAAATCAGAGAGGCTCCGGTGGCTGGAGTATGACAAAAGCTCCGTTTTTTTACACACTTTGCAGAGAGAACCTGACCCATGGGCAAAATGATCAAATTAATCAATCCTGTTAAAGGAATCCATTGTCGCATCAAACTGCCGGGGTCCAAGTCCATAACCCATAGAGCGCTTCTGATGGCTGCTCTGGCTGAAGGCAAAAGCCGTATCAAAAATCCTCTCAAGGCGGAGGATACTCTGCTCACGGCAGGGGCACTGCAGCAGCTGGGCGTCGAAATTGACTGGGACGATCAGGCCGAAAGCATCCTCGTGGCTCCCCCTGAAAAACGCTGGAGTCAGCCGCAAGAAGCCATTTTTCTCGGCAACAGCGGCACCAGCATGCGACTTTTGCTTGGGCTGGCTGCGACCGGCTCCGGCAAGTTCGTTTTCGACGGAACCCCACGGCTGCGTGAACGCCCCATCGGTCCTGTGCTCGATGCGCTCGAAGCAGTCGGCGTCAACTACCGTTGTCTCAATGAACGGGGTTTCCCGCCGGTGGAAATTGAAAGCAGCGGACTCAAAGGCGGAGAAATCTGGGTGGATGCCAGTCAAAGCAGCCAGTTTCTATCCGCTCTTCTGATCGCCTCGCCTTGCGCGCAAGGCGAGATGCGAGTAGGCTGGCAGCAACCCGTGGCATCTTTTCCCTACGTACGGCTGACACTTGCAATGATGGAACAATTTGGCATTGGATACCGCTGGATCACATCCCGGCAAATCGCCATAACTGCACCTCAGAGTTACCCGCCGCTGGATTATCAAGTAGAGGCAGACTGTTCGTCGGCATCTTATTATTGGGCGGCAGCGGCGGTCACTCAGGGAGAAGTACTCACTTATCCGTTGTCGCCTGAAAGCAGCCAGGGAGACTGCCGTCTGCTGAACGTACTGCAGCGGATGGGGTGCGGAATCCAGTGGCAGGAAGATGGCGTCAGCGTCAAAGGCGAAGGACGGCTT
>JAVEVM010000496.1:0-4010 GCA_034005055.1 Desulforhabdus sp.
TGCGGTCATGACGGTTCGATTCCGTCCACCGGCACCAGGGGAAATCAAAGGGTCAGGCGCTGCATCCGCGACGCCTGACTTTTTCCTTTTTCGGGACTGAGCCAGACTTGTGACATTTCCGGTCTTGATCCCGTCCATCGCTCGATCACCGCCCGCATGCTCCCGGAATTGTAGTGTACATAACCATAGCGCGCATCACAATCGCGGTGTTCTTCATCATCTCGGCTTCTGGATCCTGCAGAGGTCGACGCTGTGCCGCACCAGGCGCGCGATCAGAATAAGCTCTTGACTTATTAAAATAGCATGGCATAAATAAAGACAACGATGTAATTATAAAGACAAGCCGAGGTGAAAGTCGTGAACTTCAATACAAGAACCGTCGCTCAAATTATCGGGCTGACTCAACGGCAAATCGACTATTGGGACAAGACTCACTTCATAAAACCGTCTATAAAGGAAGCCGCCGGCTATGGAAGTACCAGGCTGTTTTCTTTTGAAGACCTTGTTCGCATGAAGGTGGCAAAGACTTTGATGGATAAAGGGATCAGCCTACAGAAAATCAGGAAAGCGGTATCGTATCTAAAAAGAAATATGCCTGACGTTGAACATCCGCTGTCCGATTTGAAGTTCCTCACGGATGGGGAAACGGTTTTCGTTCTGACAAAAGATACCCGTGAAATCATCGATACACTGAAAAACGGACAGTTGGTCATATCGGTCTCTTTGGGCAGCATTATTGACGGGCTGAAGGGGGAAGTTCACGATCTCAGTGGTCAAAGAACTTACGAGGTGACCGTTATGAAGAAGAAATATCCGGTTATTCTTCATGCCGATACTGAGGATGGCGGATACTGGGTTGAATGTCCCGATATTCCTGGTTGCGCTTCTCAGGGAGACACCCTTGAGGAAGCTCTCGCCATGATCAAGGATGCAATCACGGGGTGCCTCGAAACATTAGCCAAAAAGAAGAAGGCGGCAAGCGCCTCATGAGCGGCTTGCACAATTTGAAACCGGAAAGGGTTATTAAGGCTTTTGAGCGCGCCAGCTGGCGAATTGAGAGGCAAACCGGAAGTCACGTGATACTTTCAAAAGAAGCCTGCCCTTATGTCCTTTCCATCCCTGTTCACAAACGCAAGCCGGTGAAGCAGGGGTTGATCAGGAACCTTTTGAAGGTCGCTGGTTTAACGGTGGATGAATTCCTGAGTTTCTACAGGTAACAGGTTCCCGCCTAGTCGTTCGGCCGGCCCTTTTTGCTTCCGGAACGGCGTGGAAGAAATCTCTTGGAGTAACTTCGGCTGCAACGGCACCTCTCATATCATACTGGTCCATCGCGAATCGGGCGTCCTTTATAAGTCGCCGATTTCCTTTGTACCCAGGATCAGTGCTTCGATTTCCGCAGCGATGTCACGGGAAAGACGCTCGGCGGTCTCCCGCTCCCGGGCGATCACCCGCCGCTGCGCAGCGATTCGCTCCACGATTTCCCGCTGCACGGGCAGCGGGGGCACGGGGATGGGGAAGTTGGCTATATCCTCGGCCCCTATTTTCCACATGCCGACCGCCGTTCTTGCATTGGATTGGAAGAAGGAGCGCCCCAGCGGCGTTTGCACTACCTCGCACACAAAGGCAGGCAGGAGCGATTGTTTGAGGCACACACGGATCATGATGTCGGGGAAGACCGTATCAGGCGCGTCCTCCGTTGCGATGGCGCATTTTGCCACGTGATCGTAGCTCCCCACACTGCGGCAAATGAAAAGATCATCTTTATGGATTGAGAATCGGGCAGCGATTTTTTTCGGGATGACGACGAACTTCCTCGCCGTCAGATCAAGAACGGCAGGATTCAGGGCGTTGAGTTTCAGCATCTTGTGTGGTGTCGGCCCGGCCACGGGTTTGATGCAATAGCCGTTCATCGTACCGACCAAATGCGTGCCCAGCGGCTCGATCGGGAATTTCGATTTCGTATACCCCAGCAAGCCTTGGCTCGAGCGACTCAGATAATTGAAACTCCACCGCTCCAGGTCTTTCCACCACATGACAAGGCATTTGTCGGCAATCCGTTCCGAGATCGGCGGCGGCGTTCCAAGCGCCTGATAAACCATGCTCGGCAGCTTAGCTTCCAGCTTTTCCGCGCGCTTGCGGGTGGCAGCAATATCTCTCTGCGCCTTGCGCCAACTGGCGACAATGGCCTCTTGCTCCGCCATTGGCGGAATCGGGATAGATTCTTTTTCAAAGAAATCAAGTTTTACCTCTTTGCGCCCCTCCGCACCGACTTTGTTACGCCACAGATGGGCCTTGAAGAAATTGGCTTGGATGATTCGCAAGAGATACTCGGGTAATAGTTTCGATCTGTCAGGTTCGTAAATGGCGAAATGACCGGTTACAACTACGTTTTGCCAGTCGGGAGGGACCATGGCCACGGCACCATTCTTGAGATCGATCTTGGCAACCACAATGTCTCCGGCCCGGGCAAACCATAGATCCATTGAGTATTCACGATTCGAATCGAGAACGCGCTTTTCAATGGACCCATCAAAATGGATCGTGATGGGTTGCAGGTCGGAAAACATGAATAGCTTCCTATCAACACGTTCCTTCCTGAGCTTTAGAACGCTGCCTATGGGTGCCATGATTTTTTCAGGCCAATGCCACTTGATCCGTTGAAAACTTGATGCATCCCAGCGCCCTAAATCCTTGAACCACACGGCAAAGGCGCGGGGCATGATAGAGGTCGTCGCCGTCATGCCTTTTCCTCCTTCAGGAAGAAGGACCGGGGATCGCGCCGAAACGCCTGGTAGAGTTCCAGACAGGTCTTTTCAATATCCGGCGGCTGGCTGTCATTCGGGAAGAGTTCATTCTGGCCCTGCTCGCCCGTGGCGGTGATCCCCACATTCTGGGCCTCGTAGAGAAAGACGGGATAGGGGAAGCGCTCCTTGAGCAGGCTGCGGGTTTCCCGGGCGATGGTCTCGGCCATGCGCTTTTGATAGTCAGCCAGTTCCTTTTGCAGGGCTTTCCGCCGTTCCCCTTCCTTTGCCTCCTTGGCTGCCGCGATCGCCGCTTCGAGCCGGGCGGTTTCGGTGGTCATCTCGCCGGCGTAGCGGGCCTTCACCTCCGCACCGGCCGCTTCCTGTTTGGCGTCGAAATCGGCCTGCTCCGCCTCGGTGAATTTATTCATGAACAGAAGCGACGCCTTGACGCTCGCGCCGGAGGAGAAGAAAGTCTCCTGGGGCAGGCTGACCACGGCGCGGATGAAGGCCCGGTTTTCGCAGAACTCCCGCACGTAGGCAAGCGATGGGTTGTTGAAGATCCCCTCGGGCAGGACGATGCCCATCCTGCCGCCCGGTTTCAACAGGGAGAGGCAACGCTCGATGAAGAGGATCTCGGTTTTGATCTTAGCCTTTTTGACCCTCTTCTTCTGTTCCGCTTCCGTGCCATTCCCTTTAGGCAACTCAAAAAGACTGGCAATCGGATCTCCCTTGGCCGCAGCGACGCGTGCCATTGCCTCTGAATAGAGATCGCCAAACTCATTGATATACTGTTTTTCAATCTCACTGCTCACCTTTGCATCGGATTCATGTACCACATCGGTCGGCTCGACGTTCGCGCCAAAGGGCGGATTGGTCAGGACGATGTCGAAACGGCCCTCGAAGATGCCGTTGACATTGAGGAAGCCGTCATGGTGATGGACCCCTCCGTGGCCGTCGCCATGCATGATCATGTTCATCTTGCTGGTGCGGGCCATACGGTCGTTGGCGTCGGTACCGTAGATGCGGCGGTTGGCCAGGTTCCAGAGGCGCGAACCGGTCGTGTCGTGATCGAGGGTCGCTTGTATGGCATCAAATTTCTCACTGAGCAGTACGGCCTTTCTATCCTTTGGAGTCTTCTTATCCCTTTCGATTCCCGCCTTGTAGGCCTGATACTCGCGGTCGGCGTCGGCCAGGAGCTGCTGCCGCACGATCTCGAAGAAGCGGATCAGGAACCCGCCGGAGCCGCTGGCAGGATCGCAGATGACG
>JAVEVM010000497.1:0-3997 GCA_034005055.1 Desulforhabdus sp.
TCACCCCTGAGGGACGGTAAAGGACAGATCATAGGAGCGGTCGAATCCATAACCGATGTTACTGAGATCATTGAAAAGGACAGGCAAATAGCGGCCTTTCGGCGCGAGCTCAGCTCCGAAGACACCTTCCACGGCATTATCGGAGCTTCAGCCGCCATGCAACAGGTATTTGATCTTATTGAAAATGCAGCTCATTCGAGTGCGCCCGTCATCATCCTTGGTGAGAGCGGAACCGGAAAAGAGCTGGTGGCCAGAGCGATTCACCAGTTGGGCGAAAGAAGAGAAGGCCCCTACATTAAAGTGAATTGTGCCGCCCTGACCGAGACCTTGCTTGAAAGCGAGCTGTTCGGGCATGTCAAAGGCGCATACACGGGAGCCTTCAAGGGGCGAGCCGGCAGATTCGAAATGGCCCAGAAAGGAGATATTTTCCTGGATGAAATGGGTGATGTGCCCCTCTCCACCCAGGTCAAGCTGCTTCGCGTTCTTGAAGAAAAGGTGATCGAGAGGGTGGGCGACAGCGAGCCGATTCCCGTTGACGTGAGGATCATATCCGCCACCAACCGAAACCTGGTGGACATGGTGGAAAAAGGCATGTTTCGCAAAGACCTTTACTTTCGCATCAATGTGATTCCCATACAGCTGCCGCCTTTAAGGGAAAGAGTGGAGGACATTCCGCTGTTGGCCGAGTCTTTCTTCCGTAAGATGCGCCTCAAGAGCGGCAAGGATATAGGCGGGATCAGCAATAGCGCCATGGAGGTTCTGATGAAGTATTCCTGGCCTGGCAACGTTCGAGAACTGAAAAGCTCTTTTGAATATGCATTCGTCACCTGCCAGGAAGAGACCATAAGACCGCATCATTTGCCGCCCGATATCCTAAGGGACAAGAGAGTCTCCCACTCCGCCGATGTGCCGAGCATAAGCAAGGAAGAAATGAAGAAAAGACAGCTCATTGATGCTCTTGCCAGAGCCAAAGGCAACCAGTCCGCTGCGGCTGAAATCCTGGGAGTATCAAGAGTCACTGTATGGAACCGGATGAAGCGCTACGGTATTCGCTACCGAAGGAAAATGGACGCGAACTAGGGAAAAAATAAAATTTAACACTTGATCGGCTCCGACCATCTGATTCACATCTCAAAAAGTACCTCCAAGCAGTTGCCAATTCTTTCCAACAAAGAACCTTAAGCAGCTGAAATTGCATGTCTTTATGATAAGCTCCAGCTGCTTTGAAGGTGCCAGCCAGGCATCCCTCCACCGTCATTTGCGTATCTTGGTCTGCGGCTTGCACTTGATGGCCTTGGACAATTTTTGACCTTTCAAATTGAAAATCGAAGGATTTGAAATTCCAAGTGCTGTTTCAAGCTGATTAGAGGAGAAGTTGTATGAACCAGGATCGCACCTTGCACCAGTCAACCGGCGCGGTGCTCATCGTTGGAGCCGGCATTGCGGGTACGCAGGCGGCGCTCGATCTAGCCAATTCGGGGTTCTTTGTCTATTTGGTCGAAAAGGCGCCTTCCATTGGTGGTGCCATGGCGCAACTGGACAAGACCTTTCCGACCAACGATTGCTCCATGTGTATCCTTTCGCCAAAGCTGGTCGAAGCCGGCCGTCATTTGAACATTCAAGTGCTGACTATGAGCGATGTGGAATCGGTGGAAGGAGAAGCCGGCAATTTTCGGGTCACGGTCCGCGAACGGCCGCGCTATGTCGACATGGAAAAATGCATTGCCTGTGGAGTGTGCGCCGAAAAATGCCCGCGCAAAGTCACGGACAAATTCAACCAGGGACTGAGCTCGCGCAAGGCTGCCTATGTCATGTATCCGCAGGCGGTCCCGCTCAAGTATCTGATTGATGAAGAAAACTGCATCTATTTTCAAAAGGGCAAATGCAAGGCTTGCGAAAAGTTCTGTCCGGCCGGCGCCATTGACTTCAGTCAGAAGCCGAAGATGCATCAGCTTGAAGCCGGATCGGTCATTCTGGCTCCGGGGTTCAAGGCTTTTGAACCTCATGTATACGATACGTACGGCTATGGGAAATATCCCAATGTTATCACGAGCATGGAATTCGAGCGGATACTGAGTGCTTCGGGCCCCTTTGAAGGCCACCTCGAGCGCCCTTCCGACCGAAGGCCCTGCAGAAGGATCGCCTGGCTGCAGTGCGTCGGTTCTCGTGACATGCACCAGGGCGCCCACCATTACTGCTCCGGGGTCTGCTGCACCTATGCGATTAAAGAGGCGGTCATCGCCAAGGAGCACGCCAAGGAAGATCTGGAAACGACCATATTTTACATGGATATGCGTACCTACGGAAAAGATTTCGATCGCTACTACGACCGAGCCAGAGAGCAAATGGGAGTTCGCTTCGTTCGCTCCCGGGTGCACAGCATCGAGCCCGCCGCACCGGATTCTGGAGATCTGCGAATTTCTTACGTTGATGATAACGGAACGGTCGAGAACGAGATTTTCGATTTGGTGGTGCTGTCGGTTGGCCTCGAGATCGGCAAAGACGTTGTTGAGCTTGCCGAGAAGCTTAAGATCGATCTTAACAAGGACGGATTTGCCGAAACCTGCAGTTTCACCCCGGTCGACACAACGCGTCCAGGAATTTTCACCTGTGGTGTCTTTTCAGGTCCTAAGGATATTCCGCAATCGGTTATGGAGGCATCGGCCGCTGCGGCCGGCTCTGCTGCTCTGCTCAAGGACTCAAGAGACACTCTATCCCGGGAGAAAGTCTACCCTCCAGAGGATCCAGGCATCCATGCAGCGCCGCGCATAGGGGTGTTTGTTTGTCACTGCGGCATCAACATCGGCAGTGTGGTCGATGTTCCGGCAGTGCGCGACTATGCCAAAACGCTGCCGGCGGTTGTCTACGTAGCCGACAATCTGTTCACTTGCAGCCAGGACACGCAGCAGCTGATCCGCGATGCCGTCAAAGAGCACCAGCTCAATCGGGTGGTCGTTGCCGCGTGCACCCCCAGAACCCACGAGCCGCTGTTTCAGGAGACCATCAGAGAGGCGGGTCTCAATCGCTATCTGTTTGAGATGGCCAACATCCGCGATCAGGACTCCTGGGTGCATCAGTTGCAGCCCGAAAAAGCCACCGAAAAAGCCAAGGATCTGGTGCGCATGGCAGTTGCCAAGGTAGCCCTGCTGGAACCTATAGAGCGCATTCGCATCGAGTTGAATCGAGCTGCGCTGGTGGTGGGCGGCGGCATCGCCGGGATGAATGCCGCCCTAAATATTGCCGAGCAGGGCTTTCAGACCTTTCTCCTGGAACAAGAGAAGGAGCTGGGAGGAAACGCGCGATCCATCAAGAAGACCTGGAAAGGTGAGGATGTAACCGATTATGTAGCCAGGCTCAGCGAGCGTGTCTTCCAGCATCCCCGGATCGAAGTGCTTACCGAAGCTCAGATACAAAAGGTACGGGGCTTTGTCGGACAATTCGCTACCACCGTGAGCTGTGCAGGCGAGCAGCGCGACTTGCATCATGGAGTTGCCGTCCTTGCAACCGGAGCCGAAGCCCTCGAGCCGCACGAATATCTTTACGGCAAGAGCGAGCGGGTGAAACGATGGCACGAGCTCGAACAGATTTTTGACCGGGACCCCGATCGCCTCGATGCCGCCGAGGCGGTCGCCTTTATCCAGTGCGTTGGCTCGCGTGAGCCTGAGCGTCCCTATTGTTCCAAAATCTGCTGCACCGCTTCCATGCAGCAAGCCATCGACTTGAAGGAGCGCAAGCCGGAACTTGAAGTCTACATTTTCTATCGGGACATCCGCACCTATGGCTTTCGCGAAGATCTATATAAGAGGGCGCGCGAGCTGGGAGTCCTTTTCATCCGCTACTCGCTCGACGGAAAGCCGGTGGTGGAGCAGACCTCGGAAGGGAAGCTCGTTATCTCCTCAGTAGATCATGTCCTGAGGATGCCCATTCGGTTCACCGTGGATTACCTGGTTCTGGCCACCGCCATCATCCCGAAAGGGCAGAAGCATCTGGCAAAGCT
>JAVEVM010000498.1:0-3976 GCA_034005055.1 Desulforhabdus sp.
TGCGCTTCGAGTCTGATGGGGATGTTCGGGGTGGTTGCGGTCTGTATCTACCTTCATGCGCCTTGGGCAAGAGCTCCAATGGAAGCAGGCCAGGTATGGCGGGGTAACGTGATTTGGCTTCTTTGTGGAATCGGCTTGCTGGTTGTCGCTTGCTTCTTTTATACCGTGGTTACGCAGTGGACCAGGCGGCTTTTGTGGATACGCGAGAACGTTGCACCGAAATCCATGGGCTTGACCGTTGAAGTGATCGAGGGCTCTCCCGGCGCTATCGAGTTTTATGCTTGCCTCTATCCGCTCGAGCAGAGCCGTGAAGTAGAGGAGATTGGCTGGCGTGTGAAGCTATGGGCTAATCCTCCGGACATTATGCGCTACACGAGCACGAAGCTCCCGGCAAAAGTGCAGTTTGATCCCGATACCGCAACGCCGGCTGTCGTTTCATTTGAGCACGGTATTCTGTGGTCGATGGCGGGGAGCGCATCGGTTGAGCGCGTCAGAGCGCAAAGTCCTTGATCAACCCGGCTCCGCGCAAAGTTTGTGCAACATCGGTCAGGCCGAGCCGCTCCAGTGTCTCCAATTTTTGCAGGCCTGACTCAGCGTCCCAGCCCCTTAGCTCATAGAATTCCTTCCGCATGCGCTCAAACACGTCCCGCTCCAGGATTTTCCCCTTCCTGCTCACCACTTCCTCTCCCGGGCCGGGTACGATCACTTCGGGGTTCATAAAGACCGTTTCAACCGGATCGACAAAATTGAACTCTTTCGGAACGTCATCTGTTTTAGGCCTTCGTCCTTCCCGCAGCAGAATGCCCCTTTGCAGATTAAAAATCCGTTCGCCACATTCGCGCAGCCCCGCTTCATCCATTTCGATTCCGGTTACTGCGGCCAGGATGCGACTCTCAATGGTGGGATCTCCAACCTTGTCGGGAGTATTCCAGGAAACCATGATCGGCCATGCGGAATCACACAGCAGGAGGCTGTCCTTGGCATAGGTTCGATCGATGATTCTGGCTGCCGCCATTGCTTTTCCTTGCTCGGTATTCAGATCCCATGCCCGTTCATGTCCCCAGAACCTGACGGCGGCAACCCGAAAGACATCGGAAGAGACCGGTGAGGATTTTGGATTGTCGTGATGCATGACCCACTGACCGATCAGCCAGCTTATCTCATGCAGCATGGCAATGGGCTGCCTCGGCTCCAGCGCATACAGCAAACCGTTGGTCAAATACTCGCGTGCGGAATAAGTGGCACCGGCCCCGACCCCCGATACTTCGTTGGAAAAATAGGTTTTAGCTGCTTCGCCAAGTCTTTCGCCGGCTCGCAGGAGACCTTCAGCCAGCAGATCGCCAAATCCTTCGCGGCGTGCAATCATATCGGCAAGCTGCTGGAAAAACTCCAGCGTGCCGAGTTTTGAAATCTCCAGCCCGGTTTCCTTATCGGTAAGGTAACCGGCCTTGTAACAGCGCTCCAGCCAATCGACAACGTTAGCCATTTCCATGGTGCAGATCGATAAATCGTTGCAGATCCCGGTCGCATCAAGAGCAGTCTCAGCGGACTCTCCGGGCTTCCTCATAACCCACGGGAAATAGACGAACATGGATTGACATTTGCGCAAGACCTCCTTGCCGGAGGCGGTTCGATAGAAGTTTCTATACTTGCAGTCGAGTCCGCATTGATGGCAGGATGACTGTCCGACTCGACGGACTTGCTCTGCGGGAAAAGGAGGTACGAGCGGATCGCGCTTATTTAGCCGGATGGCAAGCTTGTTCAGCTCTTTCAGGTCCTCAGGATGTGCCACTGACGGGCCTCCTGTGCCCACTACGGCAATGGCCTTGAGCTTCTTGGATCCCATCACCGCACCAAATCCGCCGGTTGCGCTTCCCTCATTGTCGGTTATGAGATTGGCACTGCGGCACATGTTCTCACCCGCCGGGCCGGTGGTTACGAAGCGGACATTCCGACCGTGCTTTTCCTTCAAAATGTCGCGCACCTTATAGGTGCCCTTCCCCCAGAGCGAGGACGCGTCCACAACCTGTGCCTCTCCGTTCCGGACGAAGAGATAAACCGGTTTTTCAGATCGCCCCGTGACTACGATGCCGTCGTAGCCTGCGCGCTTGAGATAGGGTCCGAAAAATCCTCCCAGGTTCCCATAGCAAAACCCTTCCGGCATCAGCATGGGAGACTTGCCCACCACTTCGAACCGGGAAGCGCCTTGAGCACCGCTGGCTCCCAGAGGGCCGGTCATGAAAATCAGACAATTTCCCGGGTCAAAGGCGCTCACGTGCGGTTCAACCAGATCCCAGTAGATTCGCGTGGCGATGCCGCGCCCGCCGAGGAACCGATCCGCATAGTCTATGGTGTTGAGCTCTCTTATTCTCGGTTGTGAAAGCTCCACCATGAGTATTTTTCCACACCATCCATGTATGTTCGGCGCCATTCATTCCTCCTGTGGATTTGAGCTCCCTCAGGTCAAAGCAAAACAAAAACTAAACCGATACTTTCACCAGACCGGCAGCTCACCTCTGGCTAGCCGGGCGGTAAACTGTTCGATTGCGGCAAGTTCCTCAGAGAGGCTCTGAGTGACGGCTTCCTCGACATCTGCCAGCTCCACTCCCTGCTGTAAAATCAGATGAGCCGAAGCAATCATGGGCTGATCGATCGGTCGTCCGATCTGGCTACACAGCCATACATATACCTCGCGCAAGCCGGGAACTTTCACGTATACCTGAGAAGCCATGCGATGCGTCAACAGAGTGTAGATTTTGCCCACGTGGCTCACCGGGTTCTTGCCTGCCGCCGCCTCGGTGCCCAGTGGGCGGTTGAGAGCGATCACCCCGTTCACCTTGTTGCCGCGTCCCACTTGCCCGCAGTCTCCGCCTTCAGCCGAGGTGCCGAGCACCGTCAGGTACATGCCTCGCTCGCCCCGGTCCGGATCATCCAAAGCGTTGAGCACCACGCTGATCCGGTCCAATGTTTTTTGCCGTGACTGCAGGTATTGTTGGATTGAGAGGCTGATGTCCCGCTTGCGATCGAAATATGCCGCGGAATTCTGCACAAAACGATCTACAAAGGCCACCGCAATGGTTAAAATGAGCTCCCGATCACGTCGGTAACCCATCACCTTGACATCTTCTCCCGCTTCCGGAAACATTTCCTTGAACGCTGGCGAATTCAAGTAATGTTCGCCAGCCAGGACCATTCGCTCGGTTTCGGTCAGGGGAGCATATCCAACGGCGGCCGATGTGTCGTTGGCCCCTATAGTCCCCCTCTCGAACAGATCGGTGAGCTCCGGCGAGCCTTCTTTCAGTTCAACCTGGTACCTCATGTGCTTTTCCGGGTCGACAAACCGAAGGTGGCTGCGCAGCCATTCCTTTGCGCTCTTTTCGGCAACGGCGCGAATGTCTATCTTCTTCCCGCCATATTCCGCGGTTGCACGATCTCCGAACACCAGACACATCGGCTCCAGTACTCTACCGCCGCCCGGACGTGGTTCGGTGCGGCCGGCAACCAGCAGTCCTTTGTCGATGTTGTGGTGCAGAATGCGGCCGAAAGTCGAAAGGTACTCACGACACAATGCCAATGAAACCTGCTCCATGATGCCGTCACAAATCGAGTCGGGATGCCCGCCGCCCTTGCGCTCTACGATCTCGATGCGCTGATCTTCCAAAGGCGTTTGACCGAAGGCTTCGATAATGATTTCCGCCACGTCGCCCTCCAATGAAATGGAATTTGCCTATCATTTCGTTCAATTCTACGGAACTTACGAAAAATGTGCCGCCCATCCTTCTATTTAGACCAAGTCTGCAATTCTATGATATTTCCTTCCGGATCGGTTGCATAAACAATCGTAACGATCCCGGCGCCCGGGATCTCCAGTGAGGCGATCTCTCCAATGGCGCCGCCGCCTGCGGCCTTCACGGCATCGAGAGCTGCTGCGACATCTTCCACCGCAAAGGCGATGTGGGCAAAGCCCGGTCGATTG
>JAVEVM010000499.1:0-3974 GCA_034005055.1 Desulforhabdus sp.
ACGCACACGCCGCATCCCGAGCAGAGGCTATGGTCGACCAGAACCGGTAGCTTATCCCCCTGGCTCTGCAGGGCGGGACAATCAAAATGTTTGAGGCAAAAATCGCACCCTTTGCATTTTTCATTGATGGTGATCTGTTTGCGGGCCCAGCTCTGCGGATGCTTTCGGTCCATGAGACACGGCCGCTTGGCGATCACAACCGCCACTCCGCCTTGGGGCTCTTTCGCATGCTCTCCGGCCTGCTTTAACAAAGCGGTGAATTCTTTCAGCTCATAAGGATCTCCCGTTTCCACGAAACGAGCTCCGCACGCTTTGGCAATGGCGCCAATGGAAACTTGTGGGACTTTGCGGCCGTCCAAAGTGGTCCCGCCGGCCGGAGTGGGCTGCTGTCCGGTCATGGCGGTGGTGCTGTTGTCAAGTATGACCAGCACGAATCTTGCCCCCTGCACCACGGCATTGAGCAGTGCGGGAATACCGGCGTGAAAGAAAGTCGAATCACCGATTGTGGCCGCAATGGGCGGCTGATTCTCCGCACCGGTGTTGTAGGTGTGGTAGAAACCGGTTGCCAGGCCGATGGCTGCACCCATGCACAGCACCGTGTCCACCGCCCCAAGATTCAATCCCAGGGTGTAGCAGCCGATATCGCCGGGATAGACCGCCTTGGGGAAAGCTTTCTTGATGGCGAAAAAGGCGGCTCGATGAGGACATCCCGCGCAAAGTGTGGGACGCCGTCCGGGAATGCCGGGCGGTTCAAAGAGCTGAGCAGGGGGCAGACCCAGAAATTTGCGCAATATCTTTTCGACCAGCTCCGGGAGCAATTCTCCCGCCTTCGGAACAGTATCATTAGCTCGCCCGAAAACTCTCTCTTTGTTTTGCAACTGAAGCTCGATGACCGGGTAGGATTCCTCCAGAACCAGCACCTTGGCATAATGAGCCAGAAGCTCCTCACGGAAGCCTGTGGGAAGGGGGAAGGGCATCGGCACCCGATAGAGGGGAACCTGGTTTTGGAGGCCGAGATCGTTTAGGATCTCTTCGGCATGAGCCAATGCCACTCCCGAAGCTACAATGCAGGCGGGTAAGGGGCCTTTCCCCGAAGGCCCGGTGTGGCTGATAGGATTCGCCAATCGAGGATACAAATCGGGTTCCCGAGCGATCTTTTCGATCTTTTGGTTGAGCGCTCTGTGCAAAAGAAGTCGAAATTTTGGAGTTGCCGCCCAACGACTGGGGTCTTTCTCGAAATCCGGCGGCCGGACTTCCGGCGAGAAGGGGCGCAGCTCCAAATCCTGCCGGGCGTGGCAGACCCTGGTGGTCGGCCTGAGAATGACGGGAATCTCATATTGTTCGGATAAATCGAAAGCGCGCTGAACAAAGTCGCGCGCTTCGGCGGGCGATGCCGGATCGAGCACCGGGAGCTTTGCCATCATCGCGTAAAATCTGCTGTCTTGCTCGGTTTGCGAGCTGTGAGGCCCCGGATCGTCGGCGACCACCGCAATGAAGCCGCCCTTGACTCCGGTGTAGGCGGCACTCATCAGAGGATCTGCCGCCACATTAAGTCCCACCTGCTTCATGATCGCAGCAGCCCTGCGCCCGGAAAAGCTCGCGCCCAGAGCAACTTCGAAGGCAACCTTTTCGTTGATCGACCATTCCAGGTGAAGGCTCAATCCATGCTCCTGTTTGATGCGCACCAGCGTACTCAATATTTCAGAGGCCGGAGTTCCTGGGTAGGAAGTGGCCATGCTGCATAAAGATTCCACAAGTCCGTAGGCGATCGCCTCATTTCCAAGAAGTATTTGTCGATCCTTCAATGATAGACTCCTAACGCTCTGAAGGCCCGCCAGATGCCGTCCAAGCGATGCTCCGGGCGGAACTGCAGTCGATATTCACAATGTTTCTGAGCTCCTGTTTAAAACCGGCCGTGGCGAACTCCTTCTAACAAAGCCGATATCAGGGGTCAAGCAGGAAGGGCGTGGTTGTAAGAATTCTCATTTTGGTGTTAGTTGACTTATCAAGATAAGAACTGCTGAGGCATTTGAGTGTGATTCCCGATAATTGGATGGAACGGTTCGATGCTTGGGGCACTCCCATCTCTATTGCTGGGAAACCCGTGCAATTTGTCGGTAAACGAAACAACCGAGCGGGGAGGTTTTTCAAGAGCTAATCCCTCGATGAGGTTTTGCAGCGCCGAAAGTATCTCGCTCTTCTTCACTCAGTTCAGAAAGCAGATGTTTCGTGCGCTCTTCTTCCAGAAATTATCCTTCAGATCAACCGAAATCATCATCTTGAGACAGAGAAGGATTTTTGATTGACGAGTTTGAGGTATGGATTTGGTGATGCTTTACGTAGTGCTGCAAGCTTGGACTTGATCCCCTCTTATTGGACCAAAGTTCAATAGCTCATCTTTACATCTGATTCCTATAATCCGAAGCGATTCCTTGGAGAGCGACCATTCCCCATGCTCGATCTTGCGATGTTGAATCCAAAGGCACGAGGGAAGGCGTAGGCAGTAAGGGAGTTAATCCGGGTTAACTGGCGAGCAACTTCAATTTCGACGGCATCCTTGTGCTGAGCGATGAGCTCAAGAAGATAGGTTAGCAACTAATCCTTAAGAGGGGGGAGCTCGAAGTGACGGTTATCGAAAAGGGGTGTCGGGCTACTTAGGACCTTGATCTTGATAATTATAAAGCTTGGAATTATCGGCCTTCCCGCCGAGCTTGATGCCCCAGGAGCGAAAAATCAGACGTCGCAGGAAGTGCTTCCTGTCTTTCAAGGCGGATTCGCGGGCTTTTTGCTTCGCCAGCTCATAGGTGTCAGGTTCTTTTTGAGCTTCCACCTGCAGCTCCCTCGTGGCGCCGTCAAGAACGATGCTGTATCGGCCCAGATTGTACAACAGATACATGGCATAAAGATTGTCGTAGTCTTCATAGCGGCGCCGGTCTTCGCGGTAGTCGAGCGAGAGTACCGAGGGGAAGCGATTGGGCAGGTCCTTGTACATCAGATTGTCTTCATCCTGTGGATTAATGTAGGTGGAACCATCCCATTTTTTGTACAGCACGACGTCAAAACGGTATCCTCGCCTGGCGCAGCTTTTCATGATATTCAAAGCGGTTTCCGTGGGCAGATTGGCCTTGGCTGCGGACACAACGTTGAGCTTCGACAGCCAGCTTGCGCCCTTAATGGAAAGGTTTTTGAAGCCGGCTCCATACTGGAAGGCCAGTGCCACGGTCTTGGCGCAGTTGAGGTTCATGTAGCCATAGATGATGGGGCCGCGGTGATACTCTGTTTTGCCTTTCCGAGCATGGTAATCGTCATTGAGGAGCTGGAAAAAGCCGGCCAGGCCGTCTTTGACCTGCGGGGGGACGCCAAAAATGCGTATGCCGATGACCGACCGTTTGTAGATCTCACCCATGTCCAGTCCGAAAGACGCATCAGGGCCAAGTGAGGACGTTGTTTTGAAAAGGTATTCGGACTTTGGCACGATGCATATCAGGTTCTGGATGTAATGGCCTTGTTGGTGCTGGGGCTTGCGATCGGCATAGAAATTCGCCGAATAGACCAGGTCGTCACCGAGGACCCGGTTCCGGATCGCCAAAGCCAGGTGGCCGGCCGAGCCCCCCTTTGAAGTGCCAAAACTGAGCAGCAGTTCCAGGTCGTAAGGCTCCTGCCTTAGGAGCTCCATGATTTCGCTGATATTGACAATATCCGGGCCGCCCTTGTGGCCGAAGGGTTGAGCGAAGAGGAGGCGGCCCGCAGGCGAAATGACAAGGATGCAGATGAAGACAACCATGGCCGGGAAACGCCTCATGTCCTCACTCGTTCCAACATGCGTGCGATACATCCGTCCTAAAGTAATGAGTGGAGTAAAATTCTCGCACGCCTCATTCTTTTGGTTTCAATCCGTGAGCATCAAAAACATCTTTAGCGCCGGCCCTGGTCCCTTCTTCCGTTTCTTTGAGACCTTTGCAGCGATCAGGAAT
>JAVEVM010000500.1:0-3970 GCA_034005055.1 Desulforhabdus sp.
GTGCTCCAAGACAAAGGTTTTAGGCGGGCTGATCGGTTACACCCGGCAGCTCGATGTGAGCATGAGAAGCGATGACCAGATTACCCGGAGCTTTGTAGACTTTATGCAGCATGCAGCATGGCAGGAGCAGGGAACCGGCGGCAGCTGACCACTTTGCTGTGCAGCTCTTCCCTTCATGCTTCACGCCAGAATGGAGGTGTCCAGTGTCCGCGACCATTCAATCCGACAACGGTGACACAAGGAGGACTCAGATCCTCATCCTGGATGATGAACCGATTGTCTGCAAACGCCTCAGGCCGGCCTTCCAGAAGGCCGGCTACGAGGTGGAAACGTTTACAGACAGCGCCTCAGCCATGGCCAGAATCGAACAGAAGCGGTTCGACATTGTCATCACCGACCTCAAGATGCAGGGAACCGATGGGATGCGGCTCCTTACGCGCACAAAAGAGATCTGGCCCGACAGCAATGTTATCGTGATCACTGGCTTCGCTACTTCGGAGACGGCCAAGGAGTCCTTCCATAAAGGCGCCTTCGATTTCATCGCCAAACCGTTCAAGCTGAGCGACATTCTGGATACGGTGCGACGCCTTGTCTCAGCGAACAGTGAGGGCTAGACGGCTCACTGGAGGTCAATCATGCGCCTGGGGTTACTCCGGTTCAAACAGAAAAGGTCTGCTTCTGCACAGGATCTGGAGCTCGTTCGTTCTATTTTTGCCAAATTCCGGCGCATCCAGAAGCTCAACACCAGGGCGCTGGAGCTCATGGCCGAAATGGAGCAGGCTCTGGGCGGTGAATACATCTTCGACCGGGCTTTCCTGGAAAGCTCGGTGCGCGAACTGAACACCCTGATTCACCAGGTGGCATACAGTCTCAATGCCATGTCTCGCAATCGCTACATCGATCTGTTCGATTGCTACCAGAATATACGAAGCGTTCTCGAGGACATTTTGGCGGGGGGTGCGGGGCCGTTTGCGAGCCACCTGACGCTGCCCTATACCATCCTTGGCTGGGAGTTGGAGCCGCTGGTGGGAGCGCTCAATGTCGGTCTTGCGGAAGCCCGGCTGCGTCTTGATCTGCCGGCGCCCGACGGCTTTGCCATAACGGTTGCCGGCTGCCGGCTGTTTCGGGAGGAAAATGAACGGGCTGGGACTTTGCCAGGCGTCGGCCGGAACGACTTGTCTCCGGCTGAAGCGGTGCTTCCGGCGGCCCTCCAGGCAGCCATTACGGGTGAGCTGGAGAGCCTTTTTGCCAGGCGCGGAGGCCCAACTGCTCTGACGGTGCGCGTCTATACCGGGAGGGGCCATGGCGAATCGGCTGCTGGCATCAATGAAGTCCATCCGGATGACCTGCTGCCCGCCTGCAAGGACGCTCTGTGCGAATGTGCCAGGCAGCTCGCCGACCGGCAGCGAATGGACGGCTGTGTGGCCGTGGCGGTGCACGAGGCAGTAGCGGCCGACCTGGTCGGCTCCATTGCCGGCACGTACTCAGCCGAGCTTTCTGCCAGGCTTTTGCGGGTTACAGCGGCACCGGCGGACGCACCGCAACGAACTGAAGAATACCTCCTGCGAAATATCTATCCCTTCGATCTCATACATTCGGAAGTGGTCCCTAAGGCTCGCGATGCACCCGTTCTTCCCGGCGGCTCTCCTTTGCTTAAGGCAACAAACGGTCTCTATCGTGGCTCCGCGCTCCTGGAGCGGGATTTCTTGAAATCCATTGCCGAATGCGCCGCCGTTTTCGAGCGCCTGCTCGGCTGCATGCCCGAGCTGCACTGGGCCAGGTCGAAAGAAGAGCACCAGCCTGTCGTGTTGGACATCAGGCCGATAACGGCAAACGACGGCACAGCCGCCGCCGGATGCAAAATGGAAGAGGCCCTGGCGGCTGCGGAAGTGATGCTTCAAGGCGGCCAGACTGTACAGACGGGCATCGCTGCCGGGTGCGTCGTGCACGTTGCCGACCATGATGATCCGGAGTCATTCCCGCATGGTGCCATCATCTTCACCCGGGTGGCAAGTCCAACGCTGAGCCCATTTCTGCGCAGAGCCGCCGCCATCATTACCGAGCTTGGCACCTCCATTGGTCATCTGGCGACCATTGCAAGGGAGCTGCGAGTGCCCGGCATTTTCGGCATGGCCAACGCGTTGGAGCGGATTCCGACCGGTACGGAAGTAACCGTGGATGCCGGCGAACGGACCATCTACCGGGGCATCGTAGAGCCTTTGCTGGCCTGCAGGGAATGCAGCACCGATCTCTATCCCACCGATCCAGAATACGCAATCCTGCGACACCTGCTGCGCTGGATCATGCCTCTGCGGCTGATCGACCCGGAATCAAGCGATTTTTCCGTGCACAACTGCCGTACCTATCATGACCTTCTTCACTTCGCTCACGAACGCTCCATTGAAGAGCTCTTGCATATCCAAGACCGCGGCCGCGATCTGGCCCATTTGCATGCCCGCAAGATTGACCTCCCCATCCCGCTGGATCTGTTCGTGATCGATTTGGGTGACGGAATTGCTGCGCAGAGCGGCACCACCATTTCGCCGGATGAAGTCAGGTCGGTGCCTTTTGCTGCCTTTCTGCGCGGGCTGGCCTCCGATGAGATGTGGCAGCGCAGTCCCGGTTCCATCAGCATGAGAGATATCTTCACCGGTCTCGATAGAACCTTTGCAGCGATGACCAACCCGCCGGCATACGCAGGACGGAATCATGCCATCGTCGCCGAGAATTACATGAACCTGGGGCTGCGACTCGGTTACCATTTCAGCGTGGTGGATACCTATCTTGGCAACAGTGTGAATCAAAACTACATCTACTTTCGCTTCGTCGGCGGCTTTGCCGATGAGAAGCGGCGGCGGCGAAGGGCAGAGCTCATCCGGACCATACTTGCGGATTTGCGCTTCAAGGTCACGGTCAAAGGGGACCTGGTGGTCGGCAAAATCAAAATCGCCGAACGGCAGGAGATGATCACGACCCTGGTGCGACTGGGGGAACTGACCGGTTTTACCCGCCAGCTCGACATCGCCATGGCTTCCGAAGGTCAGGTGGCAGAGCTTGAGACGCTGTTCAGGGATAAAGCGACCCGTGACATCTCCGGGAACGCCGGGGGGGATGGTCACGATGGGTAATTTCATCAGCGCGATGCTTGCAAGATGGCGACAGCGCAGGCGGGAGCGTGCGGATCGGGTAGTGGGTGAGCTGAAGATCCGCTATCACACCTTTCGTATCATCCTCACCCATAATGAGATTTCGCTTAATTTGCTGCGATCACTGGATCAATCGATAAGATGGCCCGGCTCTTCCGACAAGGATTTAGCCGAAGAGACCGAGGAGCTCCTCAACGTGACCTACGAGCTGGTGGATGGGCTGAACCGCCTCACCGGCGACCGTTATGGAGCCCTTTATGAGAAATTCAGAAGCCTGGCCCTGGACATCAAGAAAGCCCTGGCTGTCGCTGTGGAAAAACCGGCAGAGGTGCTGCACTGCATCTCTTTTGATGGACTTGGCGGCGACTACCGGGCTCTGGTTGGTGGCAAAGCCGCAACCCTTGCCATGCTGAAGCAGGGGGGCTTCCCCGTTCCGGACGGCTTTGCCATCACGGCTCGCGCCTGTGGCAGGATGATTGCCGAAAACGGCCTGGAAACGTTTATCCAACAGAGGCTGCAGCGGCTCGGCAGCGGACGGCTGCAGTCCGGTGAATTGGAGGCGGAAGCCGCTGAGATCCGCAGGCGGATCCTGGCCTCCTCCATTCAGGGAGAACTGGAACAACAACTTCGGCTCTCCTATGATGCCCTAACGGAACAAGGAAAGAGTGCCATATCCGTTAGAAGCAGCGCCCTGGTCGAAGATCACCTCGAGCACAGTTTTGCCGGACAATTCAAAAGCGTACTCAACGTCACCTCCTTCGCTGGGTTCAAAGAGGCACTGAGGGAGGTGGTTGCCAGCAACTACAGCCCCCGCGCCCTCCTCT
>JAVEVM010000501.1:0-3962 GCA_034005055.1 Desulforhabdus sp.
ATCAACGCCCACGAACCGAAAATCATGGGGCTGGGGGAATTCGTCCGCGCCGACCTGATCCCCGATAAGCGTAAGGAAATGATCAGCGCCCATCACCGGGTCATTCCGCGCCTCATGACCATCGCGCCCGCTTTCTTCCGAAAAACGGTTCTAGACGGCATCCCATACCCCGTGCGCGGATATTTCGGCATCTGCACCAACCCGCTGGTGACCTGGGCGGAAAGCAGGCTCACCTACGAAGCCTTCATGAACCTCGATTTTGTTGCGGTGTCCGAAATTTTCATGACCCCAACGGCGGCTTTGGCCGATATCGTCTTCCCCGTCGCCCACCAGTATGAAATGAACGATATCGGCCATTACGGCATCGGCCACGGCCTGATCCTGGCCCGGCCGAAGGTGGTCGAACCTCCGGTCGAATGCTGGCCCGACATGAAGATCATGAATGAGCTGGGCAAACGCATTTCGCCACCAGATCTCTGGCACGACGATTTTGAAGAATTCCTCGAGGATGTGCTGAAGCCCTCGGGCTTAAGCTATGCTGAATTCGTTGAAAAAGGCTACCTGAAGGGACCGGAACGTTTTCAATTCTACCGGGAGAAGGGCTTCCGTACACCGACGGCCAAGGTGGAATTGAAGCTCAGCACTGCCGAAAAATTCAAGCTGAAGCCGCTGCCCGAATTCGTCGGCCTGCCGGAAGAAGAAGATGCCAATTATCCGCTGATCGTTATCAGCGTGAAGAGCAAATTCTACCTGCATTCATCCTATCGATGGCTGAAGAGGCTGCGAGAGAAGATGCCGCAACCGATGGTTGAAATTCACCCTGAAACCGCCGCTGCCCACGGAATCGGGGAAGGCGACCCGGTCACAATCGAAACCAAACACGGAGAAATCACGCAGCAGGCGCATCTGACCGATAGCCTTCACCCCCGTGTCGTTAATGCCGCCCTTGGCTGGTGGTTCCCTGAAGGCGATCCGGCCGAACAGTTCGAGTGGCGCAAAGCAAACGTCAATATGCTCACCTCCATCGACAGGCTGGGCAAGGAGTTCGGAACGCCCAATCTGAAAAATCTCCCGTGCCGTATACGCAAAAGCCAAGGCTGACTCGTTCTGTCAGGCGGTAGTGAAATCCAGGCAATGGATAATTATACTAATTTTACTTTTGTGGTGTGCAAAAGTGAACGATGTCAGAGAACGCCTGATCTACATAGAGAGAATGGAGTGAGGTAAATTAATGAAAACACATTCATTGAAAGATGATCTAAGAACACTTGAACTTGGTAGTGAATATTTCCCCAGATTCTCCAAAGATGCAACGGACGATGAGGTCAAGAACATTTTGAACGATCTGAAAGATAAAGTCAGAAAACAGAAAAATTTGCTTGTTATGAGATATCAAGATAAGACGGGCGACAATGAGGAAAAGATCAAAGAGATCAATGCAGCAGCGGAGAGGATATTTGAGTTGTGATTATTGACCATTCAGGACCAAGAAAGAACTGACTGGAAAAGGTTGTCATTCGGTTGGCAGCCGTGGACTCCTCCCACATAGTAAGGATGTTCCGGGTCACTGGGATCGTTATCCTGATTATAGTGACTCATAGGCCGCACACCCTTAATGACGAAAGCGATCTCTCCTCAGGTTGGATGGAAGTGGTCGCGTGCAGGTGCGCGAAAAAAATGATGTTTGAAGGAGCAGATCATCGGGAAGAGATCTCTTAAGTAGTGGTCCCGATGGCGTCCTTGCCTTTTTCTTTTACGTGAAACATGGCCTTGTCGGCCAGAGCCAGCAAGCCGGTCAGGTTCTGAGCATCTTCCGGATAAGCAGCTATACCGAAGCTCGCACTCAGGCCGACGGCATGTCCCTGGCTTGAAAGATACACGGTTTCTTTCATCCTTGCTCTGATCTCTTCGACTTTGCGACGTGCTCGAGTCTTGTCGAATCCCGGCAGAACCACGACAAATTCATCGCCCCCATAGGCAACTCCAAAAGCCGGTTCATCGAGGCACTCCTGGATGGTTGCAGCAACCTCTTTCAGAGCCTGACTTCCATTCAAATGACCATACGTGTCAACAACGCGCTTGAAATTGTCCATATCCATAAAGACCAGCGAAAATGGAAGCTCGCCGACCGCGCTTTCGACCAGCAAATCCTCCAGCGCGCGGTAGAGATGGCGGGTGTTATAAAGGCCTGTTAAACTGTCATGGATGGCCAGACTGCGAAACATCTCCCGACTGCGCCGAAGCTCGTCTTCAGCCATTTTGCGGGCAGTATTGTCGATCGCAATTCCCTCGAGAATCGGCTCGTCCCCTTCCCCTTCAAGATAGCGCACGTTGAGCATTATCCAAACACTACTACCGTCTTTTCGGCGCAACTTGAGCTCATAATCCGTGAGCACCCTCTTTTGTTTGACGGCATCGATCATCCGCTCGCGATCGCCGGGACTGTCGTATAGCGGAACAGCCGAATCCTGTGATTGCAGCTCGTGCGGAGAATCATAGCCCAGCATCCGCGCGTAAGCTGGATTGACGCGGATCAGCTTCCCCGACAATGTAACTTGAAACATTCCCTGAACAGCATTTTCGTACATTCCCCGATAGCGCATCTCCGATACGAGCAGCTCTTTTTGCAGCGCCACCTGCTCGGATAGATCGGTAATGAAGGCCACATGACCTAAAAAGGCGTTGTCCCCGTCACGCAAGGTGTTTTCGTGGACCAAAACGGGAATCCGTCGGCCGTCCTTTGTGGTGAAGATCCCTTCCCTTTTCCTGTAATCTTGAGCCAGCAGCGCCTCCTGATTCGCTTGCAGGAATTCTCTATAACCGGCAGAAGCCATTTCAAATATGGTTTTCCCAAGTAGCTCCTCGCGGCTGTAGCCCATCATTTTGCAGTAGGCTTCGTTGGTATCTTTGATACGAAGATTCTCATCCAGCAGTATAAAACCCTCTGCCGCGGTTTCTACAATACGTCGATACCGCTCTTCACTTATGCGCAACTCATGCTCTTTATCCCGCAATTCGCAATGAGCCGCATCCATTTCCTGCACGATCTTGCGATAAAGAGAGGCATTCAGTTCCTTGACGTTTTCGAGGCGTTGCCGATAACGTTCCGAGCGGGCCAACATCTTTCGGAGAAACTCAACCTGGCGCTTCGTCTCCTCCACACCGCACAGCTGGATGGCATCTTTATCACCATCTTCGGATACCGCCACTTGGCTTACACATTCATCGGCTGCCGCTGTTTCGGCGGTCCCCTCACTCATTTCGCCAATGAGCAGGGTGAGCAGAGAAGCGTTGTGGAGAAAGCTTCCGCTCCGGGGAGCCAAAGGACAGATCTCACCAAAGCCGTAGAAACCGATCATTGGAGTTCTAGCAGGCAGGGCACTCTTAAGAATATTGAATTCCTCACCGACTGTGGTCCCCAAAGCTTCTTTCCGAAGGAGGCAGGAAAAGGAGACGGCAAACCTCGGTATGAATTCGGGAGCAAGAGGAGCCAACGACTGAACAGCTTTGCGGGTATTCTTGATAATGTATCCGCGCGCGCCCTCAGTGATTTGAACTACGCTTCCCTCCGGAATCGCCTCGGAAAAGGTGATGCTGCCTTCCTGGGAATCGTAGAGAATCGGTTGCCGCAAATAGAAGACGTCCCTCCCCTTCTCGAACACGGCCAGGGGAAATGCTGTGGCCGGAGCCGAATGCAGGCCAAGATAGTGATGATAAAAGTCGACTGCGTTTAAGTCATCGATCTTTCTGATTTTACAGCCTTCGGATTGAGTGACCCGGGCAGGCTTGCCGAGCGGCTTCCAGCTATGAGCGATATTGAAGGCATGCCGGACTGGGCCTGCGAAAAGGAGCAATGGGATGGCATCTTGCACGATTTCATTTTTGTAGAATTGTATAATCGGCCTTCCGAGGGCTTCCTGGCGAGCGGCACATCCGCCAAAAATCGGGCAATCAGGACCCAG
>JAVEVM010000502.1:0-3951 GCA_034005055.1 Desulforhabdus sp.
CGCCGGCCCCGATGGCAAAAAGCATTTCCGTAAACGCCCCATAGAGGGGAATAATGCGGGTGGCGGGCTGCTCGAGACGAATGATCCGACCCTGGTCATCCTCGATTTGGAGAGGAAAAGCTTTGCCCGGCATAAGGAGGCCGGCGGTACAAAGCAGCACCAGGAAATATAAAAATCGGTGAGCCGCGAGCATACTCCATTCCTTTTCCATCTACGCATCAGTGTTGGGAAGAGCCGTATTCGAGCTAAGGCAGAAAGATCACCTGCCGTTTGCCGGTTTGCGCAATCTCCTGCACCAGCACATCGGTTTCATACACTCTTTTCAGAACTTCAGAAGTCATTACTGCGTGGGTCTGCCCGTCCGCCGCAATACGCCCATCTTTCAGCAGCATGAGCCGCTCGCAAAACAGGGCGGCCAGATTGATGTCGTGCAGTACCGCGATTATTGTCAGTCCCTGCTCCTGGTTAAGACTCTTCAACACTCGAAAGATCTGCAGCTTTCTGTGGATGTCCATTGCCGAAGTGGCTTCGTCCAGCAACAGGACCGGCGCATCCTGAGCCAGCGCCTTTGCCGCTAAAACCCGCTGTTTTTCGCCGCCGCTTATGGCTGTGATCAGCCGATCGGCAAGAGCCTCGGTATCGGTCAGCTGCAGTGCTCTTTGCACCGCCGCCGAGTCTGCGGGACTTTCCATCTGCCAGCGCTTCTGATGAGGATAGCGGCCCATGCGCACCACTTCCGCGCATGAGAATGGAAAGCGCACCTCGGTCTCCTGCGCCACAACAGCCATACGGCAAGCCCTCTCCCGGTGCTTCAACCGGGAAAGAGACCGGCCGTCGATCTCTATTTCGCCGGACTCAATAGCAACCACCCCGCTCAACGCCAGCAGCAGAGTCGTCTTGCCCGAGCCGTTGGGGCCGAGTAACCCGACAAATTCACCCGCCTTTACGCAGAACGAAATGTTGTTAAGAACGGACCTTCCCGGATAACCACAGGAGAGATCTTCCACCCGGATTACAGTTGCAGGTATTTCTTGCGATGAAGCATGAGATAGCAAAAAAAAGGTCCTCCCAAGATAGCGGTAACCACGCCCACGGGCAGTTCCTGCCCGCTGGGCAGCAGGCTGCGAGCCACGGTGTCCGAGAGAAGCACCAGCAGCGCACCTGCAAGAAGCACGGCTGGAAGCAATCTTCTGTGATGCGGCCCAATAGCCAGGCGCACCAGGTGAGGCACCACCAGCCCCACAAAGCCGATCACCCCGCTGACGGAAACCGCAGCTGCAGTAACCAGCGACGCCGCCAGCATCAGTCTGAACCGTACTTGCTGAACATTGACGCCAAGGTGCTGAGCCTGCACGTCACCCAGTGTTAAAAGGTCCAATTCCCTGGCGTAAAACAAAATCATGGCTCCCCCGGCCGTCAGGTACGGCAGGACCAGCAGCACGTGCAGCCAGCCTTTAGCGGATAGGCTGCCCATGACCCAGAAGACGATGGTGGAGACGGAATCCTCGTTCAGGCTCTTCAGCAGGCCGATCCAAGCCGAAAGAAAGGTCGAAACTATGATTCCGGCAAGAACCAGGGTCGTCGCATGCACTCGACCGTCTACACGCCCCAGCAGATAGACCAGATAGAGTGCCGCAAGAGCGCCGGTGAATGCTGCCACCGGCAGGGTACTCATCCCCAGAAATTGTCCTGCCCCCCAGCCGATCAGAAGGTGAAGAGCGGCCCCAAAAGCCGCCCCGGTCGACACTCCGAGGGTGAAAGGATCCGCCAAAGGGTTGAGCAGTACACCTTGATAAACCGCCCCTGCCAGCGCCAGCGCGCCCCCAACTGTCAGGGCAAGGCACACTCGAGCCAGCCGCACATGAATTACGATGTAGCGCACCCTCTCATCGATCCCTTCCGCCCATTGGGGATGAAAAGGAGAGAGCCAAAGGCGCCATATGACATCGTAGGAGGTATCGAAGGCACCGACCCCGGAAGTTAAGAATGCGGTCAAAACGAGCAACAGGGCAGCTGTGAGCCAGCACATCGCAACCGGAGCATAACCCGGCAGCTTGAGCATCCAAGACAACTGCGGTCTGGTCGAGCCATCGGCTCGCCATCCGCTATCCGCTTTTCCTGCTTCCTCTTTCACCAAAAATCCTCTGCTGGGAGATACGGCTCCACGGGTATACTGATAGGCATTGGAGGATGGTAGGGAAAATCATTGACGCTTAAAACGATGTTTGCGGCTTAAAGACCGCGGGTTTACCGCCGTGCGGCATCTTTCTGAAATTACGGGCATTCGAGCCCGCGTTTCTTGATGATCATAAGGGACAGATAATTGGGCTGCTCCATTTCGAGGAGCTTGCTGAAATCCCGCTCTACAATTTCACCATCCAAACCGCAGCGACTGATAAAGCAGCAGCTGTCCTGCAATCCCGCTTCTCTCACCCGGTCAAGAATTTGCGGAAACTGCTTATAGGTTTTCATCAAAATAACGTTGTCCGATGTGGTAATCACTTCTGTTAGCCGATCTCCCCCCTTTGCTCCCGAAACAACGGTAAAAACCTCTTCGCCTTCTGCCAAAGGCAAGGTGGCAGCAGCCGCAGCCGCCTGGAACGAAGTGATGCCGGGAACAACCGTAACGGGCACTTGCGGGAGACGCGTGCGGATTTTGCGCATCAGGTAAATGAAGGTGCTGAAAGTCAAAGGATCGCCAAGAGTCAGGAATGCGACGTTCTTGCCCTGCTTGAGTATTTCCACCACCTGTTCGCAATTGGCCTGCCACGCGTTCTCGAGCCGTTCCGAATTGAACGTCATGGGGAAGCTCAGGTGATCTACCGGTGTGTTTTCAGGCAGATATTCCCGGACGATCTCAAACGCCAAGCTGTAGTCGTTCTTACTGGAGGCGGCAGCGAAGACATGCGTTACCTTTCTCAGGACGTTGACCGCCTTGAGGGTAAGCAGCTCCGGGTCTCCAGGGCCTACGCCAATCCCATATAATGTGCCGAGCATAACATTTTCCTCGTCCACTCAGTTTCTGGCCCATTCCATTAACGCATGTAAAATGGCGACCGCAACGGTGCTTCCGCCCTTTCGCCCCAGTACGGTGATTGCCGGTTGATGTTCAAGCTTCGCCAGGGCCTCTTTGGATTCCGCGGCCTGGACGAATCCTACCGGAACTCCGACTATCAGAGCGGGTCGAATCCCTTCTTCCCGCACCAGCCGCACCACTTCAAACAATGCGGTCGGCGCATTGCCAATGGCCACAATAGCGCCATCGAGCTGCGTTGATACCTTTCTGAATGCGGCGACCGAGCGGGTCGTTCCCGCCTTCTCGGCCCATTGTTGTGATTCGGCGGCAGTAACGGGAGTGATTACGTTTGTGCCAAACCAGTTCAATCTCCATGGAGAAAGTCCCGTCTGAATCATGCGGGTATCCGAAAAGATGGCTGCTCCGCTCCGCAGAGCGCTTGACCCCGCCTCGACGGCAAGCGGATGAAAGCGAATCCAGCGAGCATAATCGAAGTCGCCCGTGGTGTGTATCACACGCCGCAGAATCTGCCATTGAGCGGGAGGAAAACCATGCCGACCCATCTCTTCATCGATGATCCGAAAGCTTTCTTCTTCTATCTTTCGTCCCGCGTAGACAAGCCCCGGGCGGTCAGCTCCGGTATTCGGTCGGGAGTCCGAGGCCATTTTCCTTTGCTCCTCTTATTCGTTCACCGATGCAAAGCTCGCGATCAAAAAAAATCCTTGGACCCCGCATCAACGGAATCTCAAGGACTGCACCCAGCTTGACTTGATCCTTTATTCAAAGGGGAAGACCTCGCTTCCCGGATGAATTTGTTCATCCTCTGTCAATTCATTTTTTCAGTCTACAGGCAGGTTTTCTGGCTTACGGATCGCTCTAGTCGCCATCCCTTCCCGGTCGGCTTATGCTTCCAGACCAGTGGTCACCATGGCTTT
>JAVEVM010000503.1:0-3946 GCA_034005055.1 Desulforhabdus sp.
GCCCCCAGGATATCGGTGCTCATACGGCCGCCGACCAGCAGCACCCTATCCTTGGGCAGATCCATGGTCTGGAGGGCCGCATCAAAAATATACCTGTTCGGCTTCCCAATGTAAGTGGCTTCTATCCGGGCCGCATCTTCCAACATCCTGCCGTAGGCCCCCACGGTAAGCTCCACCTCTCCCAGACTGCGGTCCACCTTTTGCGGAATCATCACGACCAGCTTCGAGCCTTGCAGCAGCAGTTTGAGAGCTTTGTTCAGGTTCTTAAAATTGAAGCCCTCCCGATAGTCTCCCACAACGATGTATTGAGGCTTTCGATCATCGTGACTGAGCTCAGCAAATTCCTCCAGCCCTTCTCCTTTCAACATTACCCAGCAGGACCCCGGGCTCAGCGTCTTCAGATAGCACGCTGTTGCGTAGGAAGCGGTTACCGCTTCTTCCGCGCGGACGTCGAATCCCATCCTGTTGAGCCGGGCTGCACAGTCCCGCCTGCTCTGAATGGTGCTGTTGGTCAGGACTCTGATCAGAACCCCTTTTATGCGCAGCACCTTCCATAGCTCGACTGCTCCCGGCAATGGCTTCCGGTCGAAGGTCAAAACCCCGTTCAGATCAAACAGAACGCCTTTAAATTCCGGGTTCATGAGCCGTTTTCCAGTACTTCAATTGGCACCTCAAGCCGACGGACCCTCCTCCCGATTTTTGCTGCCGGAACAGAAAAATCAGGCCAGCTTGTGCTTCTTGATGAATTCATCGACCACCATCGCCAGGTCGGGACGGCCGATCTCCTGCAAATTATAATAGACCCGCGTGGTTGGCTTGTTGATCTTGATAATTCGATTCAAATCGATCGGGGTCCCAATGATCACTGCATCACAATCGGTGTTGTTGATGGTCGCTTCCATATCTTTCAACATCTGCTCGCCGTAGCCCATGGCCGGAAGCAGCGTACCGATGCCGGGATAAGCTTCGAAAGTCTCTACCAGCCTGCCCACGATATAAGGCCGCGGATCCATCAGCTCACTTGCTCCGAACTTGCGGGCCGCAACCACTCCAGCCCCGATTTTCATTTCCCCGTGGGTGAGAGTCGGACCGTCTTCAACCACCAGCACTCTTTTACCCCTTACCACAGCCGGATCGTCTATATCGATGGGCGAGGCGGCATCCACCACCACCGCTTGAGGATTGACCGCGGCGATGTTCCTTCTTACCGCATCTATGCATTTCGGCTCTGCACTGTCTATTTTGTTGATTACGATCACATCGGCAATGCGCAGATTGGTTGCGCCAGGGTAGTAAGTCAGCTCATGGCCGGCGCGAAGCGGGTCAACGATGGTGATATGCAAATCGGATCTGTAAAAGGGGAAGTCGTTGTTGCCGCCGTCCCAAAGAATTACGTCACAGCCTTTGGGATCTTCTTCCGCGGCGTGAAGTATCTCCTCGTAATCCACCCCGCAATAAATCACATTGCCGCGCATCACATGGGGCTCGAACTCCTCCATCTCTTCAACCGAGCAATTGTGTTTGTCCAGATCGGATAATTCGGCAAAGCGCATCGCCTTCTGCGCATTGAGATCTCCATAGGGCATGGGATGGCGGATTGCGACCACTTTCAGCCCTTTTTCCATCAATATGTCAATGATCCGGCGTGACGTCTGGCTTTTGCCGGCCCCGGTCCGGACCGCACCAATGGAGATCACCGGCTTGGAGCTCTTGATCTGCGTGGCTTTTGGACCGAGCAGAATAAAATTGGCGCCGGCGGCCTGAACAACGGCCGCCAGGGTCATCACACGCTGGTTGGAAACATCGCTGTAGGCAAAGACACAATCATCAACGTTCAATTCTTCGATCAGTCGGGGCAAATCCTCTTCTGCATGGATGGGAATGCCGTTGGGGTAGAGCTCACCGGCCAGCTCCGCCGGGTACCTCCGGCCTTCGATGTCCGGGATCTGGCTGGCGGTGAAAGCCACCACATTGTAATCCCTGTTGCTCCGATAGTAGGTGTTGAAATTATGAAAATCTCTTCCTGCAGCGCCAATGATGATGACATTTTCCCCGGCCATTTCCTTCTCCGATTCTTCTGCTTGATCGTTCCATCTGCTAATCGAGCACCCAGGAGTCAGCTCACCACTTCAGTTCCGGCCAGACCGGCAACGGCCTTTTGAATATCTTTCAAATGACAGATGATGCCACGATTCCCGGTAGCCTTTACAAAGCTTGTAACAGCCTCGACTTTGGGGCCCATCGAGCCGTCGGGAAAGTGACCCGCCTTCGCGTACCTGCCCATTTCCTCGACAGAGGCTCGCCTGAGTATCTTTTGCTCGGGCTGTCCCCAATAAATCGCCGCCCCCTGCACATCCGTTGCAGTGACAAATAGATCTGCATGGATCTGCTGGGCAAGCTTTGAGCTCGCCAAATCTTTGTCGATGACCGCCTCCACTCCTCGAAATCCCTTGCCCTCCCGAACCACGGGAATGCCGCCGCCACCCGTACAGATCACAATGAAATCCATATCCACAAGCCTCTCGATCTCGCGATGCTGGATGATCGCCACCGGCTTGGGGGATGCAACCACCCGGCGATAGCCTTTATCGGTTTTCACCATTTTGTAAGGCCGCCTGGCAGCCTCTTCCTCGGTATAGAAAGGACCAATCGGCTTGGTGGGATTCTGAAACAACGGATCATTCTGCTCCAGCACAACATAGGTGATCAACGTGAGGAAAAAACGATCGCCGATATTCCTTTCGTTTAACGCCCTGTCCAGCGAAGATTCGATCATGTAGCCAATCTGGCCCTGAGTCATAGCTCCAATAACGTCTAAAGGCATATTGGGAACTTCTTCGCAGCTCTCCTGCTGCAAGAGTAGATTCCCCACCAGGGGACCGTTGCCATGAGTGATCACAATTCTGTATTGCCTGGAAAGATCGGCAACCATCCCTATGGGCTGTCTCAGGTTTTCCAGCTGCTGCGCCGCGCTGCCTGTTTGCCCCTTCTGAATAAGAGCGTTGCCTCCAAAGGCGATCAAAACCACAGGGTTTTCTTTCATGCCACTCCTTGCGGCCGGGTCGTTTGCAAGCCAGATACACGCCGTCGCTAGGAGCCCAGCGTCGCTACCAACACCGCCTTAATGGTGTGAGCTCTGTTTTCAGCCTCGTCGAAAACCACCGAGGCCTCTGATTCGAATACCTCGTCCGTTACTTCCATCGCCTCGAGGCCATACTGCCGAAAGATCTCTTCGCCGATAGTGGTGTCCCGATTGTGGAAGGACGGCAAACAGTGCAGAAATTTCACATTCGGGTTGCCGGTTTTGTCCATGACCGCCCTATTCACCTGATAGGGGAGCAAAAGGCTGGTCCGCTCTTGAAAAGCTTCTTTGGACTCTCCCATGGAAACCCACACGTCGGTGGCAACGAAATCGCACCCCTTCACTCCTTCCTCCACACTCTCCGTGATCGCGATCTTTGCCCCCGTCTCACCGGCAATCGCCAGGCATTGCTCCACCAGTCGAGCATTGGTCTGAAGGCTTGCGGGCGACACCGAGCGAAAATCCATTCCCATCTTTGCAGCGCCCACCATGTAAGAATTGCCCATGTTATTGCGGGCATCACCCAGGTAGGCAAATTTAACCTGGCTGAGGGGCTTGTCGCTGTGCTCCATGATCGTCAAAAGATCCGCCAGAACCTGGGTCGGATGGAATTGGTCGGTCAATCCGTTCCACACCGGTACTCCAGCGTACCTGGCCAGAGCTTCCACCTTCTCCTGGCCAAAGCCGCGGTATTCGATCCCGTCATACATCCGACCAAGAACCCGGGCAGTGTCGGCGATTGATTCCTTAGCCCCCATCTGCGACCCGGTAGGTCCGAGATAAGTCACGTGCGCACCCTGGTCGTAGGCAGCCGTCTCTAACGCACAGCGAGTCCGCGTTGAAGCCTTCTCGAATAGCTGCACG
>JAVEVM010000504.1:0-3945 GCA_034005055.1 Desulforhabdus sp.
TTTTATTAGCAGTTTGTTTGAGATTCAGCATTAGGACGCCGTTAGCCGGGTCGCCTCTAGATACCTTGCTCTGCAACACTAAGGACCAAGCAATCGGGTTCGCAGGCGGGCAGGAATGCATTGCCATCCTGGTGAGTGATCGGCTTGGCAGAACATGGCTAAAACTCGATACATCTATGACATAGACGATCATCTTCCCGCCAGGCTTGCACTACTCTACGGCTTTCAGTGGGCGATCATCACATTCCCTTCTTTCGTCATCATGGCGACCCTCACCGGTCATGCTCTGGGTATGAGCCTCAGTCAAGAGGTTCGTTTCCTTCAGCTCACTCTTTTGACCAGCGGCATTTTTTCCGCTGCACAGACCCTGTGGGGACATCGCTATCCTCTGGTGGACGGGCCGTCTACAGCGCTTTTGCTGACTCTCATAATCCTTGCCCCTTACGGTATCGAAGTGATTCAGGGCGGCACCATTTTTGGTGGAGCACTGTTGATTGCCCTGGTCCTTTCCCGGCAGCTGAAACGAGCCGTCGCCTTCGCTACTCCGAATGTGGTGGGGGTGATTCTCATACTGATCGCCTTCACTCTGTTGCCTTATCTGACCCGCACCATGACGGGCGCCGCTGCCGATCATCCGCACGGGGAACTACAGGTGTTTTTGATCAGCCTCTCCCTGGTCCTTGCTATGGCTGCTCTCTCGCACAGATTGACCGGCTTCTGGAAAACCCTTGCACTTCTGCTGGGTATGCTTATCGGAACGGTTCTTTTCTCCTTTCTGGGTCTTTTGGATTGGCATCAACTGGTCTCTGCTCCCTGGGCTTCAATCCCGAAGAGATGGACTGCGGGCATGCCAAGTTTTTTTTGGCCTGGTCTGGTGGCCTTTGCTTCGGCTTATCTGGCTCTGCTGGTGAATAGCTTGGGAAGCCTGCACGGCATAGCCAATATTACCGATACGGCGCGTCTCCCTGCGGCCATATCCCGCGGTATTTTCTTCAACGGCCTGGGAGGATTTGTCTGCGGTTTGCTCGGCACTGTCGGAATGGTGAGCTACAGCCTCAGTCCGGGGGTAGTACTGGCCAACCGTGTGGCGAGCCGCTATACCATCACCTATTGCGGTGTGATACTGGTGGTTGCCGCCTTTGCTCCAAAGCTTGCCGCTCTGCTCGCGCTGGTACCCGCTCCGGTGGTCGGCGCGGTGCTCTGTGTTGCGATGGGGGCGCAAATCGGAGCGGGGCTCTCCATCATTGACGCCGGCGGGATCACAGGCCGTGATTATTATGTGGTCGGAGTGCCGTTGCTGCTCGGCACTATGGTTGGATATTTCCCGGAGTCTTTTGTTGCCGATATGCATGCGGGATTCAGAATTTTTTTGGCAAACGGCCTGATCGTAGGCATTTTTCTGGTGCTTTTGCTCGAGCACGTTTTGCTGCGAAAGAAGCCGGTGCAGCAGGAGAGCGAGTTGTGAATTACCGGATGATTTGGTTTGAATCTTTTCAAGGCTATTGGCGATCGGATAGGAAATGGCTGATAAGAAAACAATCGACTGCCCCAAGTGCGGTCATCCCGTTGAGGTTTTTAGAAATCCTCTTCTCACAGTGGATATAATCATTCATCTGCCCGGCGGCATTGTGCTGATAGAGCGGAAAAATCCTCCGTACGGCTGGGCTTTGCCAGGAGGATTTGTCGACTACGGCGAAAGCCTGGAAGCGGCCGCCCGCAGAGAGGCAAAAGAAGAGACCGGCATGGAGTTGGATGACCTTGAACAGTTTGGAGCCTATTCCGATCCTGCTCGCGATCCGCGCCAGCACACGGTGACCGTCGTATTTTCGGCAAGAGGTCGAGGGCAGCCAAAAGCAGCCGACGATGCCAAACGTTTGCAGCTCTTTTCAAGCGACCGTTTGCCCCGTGAGCTTGCATTCGATCACGGGCAAATTCTTTCCGACTACTTTGCCTCAATCAAACATCAGCCAGAGAGGCGGAGCTAGCAATGGAATTGCCTGATCGGGATCGGGACGAGCTCGCCATAGAGAAGGCCTTGCCTGTTGCCGCGCTGATCTATGACAAGCAGGGGGTGGTTGAGCGGGATCAATGGGTCATCAAAGAACAGCCGGTGACACTCTACCTGAATGGGCGGGAAGTGGTGACCCTCCTTTGCGCCGGGCATCATCTGGAGGAACTGGCCGTTGGATTCTTTTTCGGCGAAGGGTTTCTTAAAAGGCGCACGGACTTGCAGGATGTGCATGTAGACGGTTCGGCGGGGAAGGTGGAGGTGACGGTGGCCGGTGATCCTTCTCTGGTTGAAAGCCTCTGGCAAAAAAGAACCGTGACTTCGGGATGTGGCAAAGGCTCCCTCTTTTATTTCTCGATTGACGCTCTGTTGAGCAAACCCGTTAGCAGTTCGCTCACTTTTTCGCCGCAGCAGGTAAGAGACAGGGTGGAGGATTTGAACCGTATGAGCGGCACTTACCGGCGGACCCACGGCGTGCACAATACCGCACTTGCCAGTCCCGATGAAATCGTCCTGTTTCGGGACGATATCGGTCGGCACAACGCGGTGGATATGATCGTCGGATACGCCTTTTTGCACGATATCTCCCTGCATGATATGCTGCTCATTACGACCGGCCGGCTCACTTCCGAAATCCTCATCAAAGCGGCAAAAGTCGGCATTCCGGTTTTAATCAGCCGCAACACGGCCACCAGCCTTGCCATAGAGCTGGCCAAAGCGCTCAATATCACCTTGATCGGTTATGTTCGAGCGGGAAGATTCACGCTCTACAGCGGCAGCCAGAGGGTAGGGTAAAAATCCATGACCGTCTACCTTGACAACGCTGCAACCAGCTACCCCAAGCCCAAATCCGTTTACCGCATGGTGGATCACGCTCTGCGCAATGTAGGGGCAAGTCCCGGAAGGGGCTCTTATCGACAGTCGCGCGAGGCGTCGGCGATGGTCGAGGCGGCCCGCAACAAGGTGGCCCGTTTATTTGACATTCCCCGAGCGGAGCAGGTTTTTTTTACAAAAAACGCCACCGAAAGCATCAACATTGTGCTCAAAGGGTGGCTGCGCCCGGGGGATCGGGTCGTTATCTCGAGCATGGAGCACAATTCCGTAATCCGGCCGCTCAGGCGCTTGAGCGAGGGCGGGGTCGAAGTGGAGATCGTGCAATGCAATGCCAACGGGCACCTGGAGCCCGAAGCCCTGCAAAAACACCTGAGTCCGCCGCCGCGCCTGATTGTGCTGGTGCATGCCTCCAACGTCAACGGGGCGCTCCAGCCCGTGGCCGAAATAGCGAACCTGTGCAGTGAACACGATGTGCCGTTGCTCCTTGACGCCGCTCAAACCGGAGGTATTCAGCCCATTTCGGCCAGCGGTCTGAACCTTGGCATGCTGGCCTGCTCCGGACACAAAGGTCTGCTCGGCCCTCCCGGGATCGGAATTCTTTATATCCGCCCCGGCCTGAGCGTCAGTCCGCTGATTGAGGGGGGAACCGGCAGTCGCTCTGAGCAGGACTTTCAGCCCGAGCTTTGCCCGGACCGCTACGAAAGCGGTACTCCGAACCTTCCCGGCATTGCCGCACTCGCCGCGGGGATAGAATTCATTCAGGAGAAGGGCATCGCTGCCATCCGCGAACACGAGTTGAGGCTGGCTACACTGCTGGAAAAAAAGATGGCGGAGTTGCCGGCAGTCAGAGTCTATGCTCCTGAGGTGCGCGGCTCCAGTGCGGTTTCTTTTACAGTGGAAGGTATTAACCCTGCGGATCTGGGGTATCTTTTAGATCAAGGATTTGATATAGCAGTTCGGACCGGGCTCCACTGTGCTCCTATGGCGCATCAGACCTTGGGGACGTTCCCGGAGGGAACGGTCAGGGTTTCACCCGGCTATTTCACAACCGAGACCGACATAGTGGTGTTTCTTTCGGCGATGCAGCGGCTGCTCTCGCAACG
>JAVEVM010000505.1:0-3944 GCA_034005055.1 Desulforhabdus sp.
AAACAGCTCTGTTCGATACGGTGAAAAAACCTTTCAAGAGCAATCTCATCCACAACATTCGGAAGCTGGTGGATCCTCGAAAAATAGATTATCTGATTGTCAACCATGTAGAAATGGATCATTCCGGAGCGATACCGGAAGTGATCGCGGAAATCCAGCCCGAGAAGGTGTTTTGCACGGCGATGGGGAAAAAAGCGCTTATCGAGCACTATCATAGGGAAGATTGGCCCTACGAGGTGGTTGAAAACGGGCAGACGATCCAGTTGGGCAAAAGGAACGTCCAGTTTATTGAAACCAGGATGATTCATTGGCCCGACAGTATGATGTCTTATCTTCCGGAAGAGCGATTGCTGATCTCCAGCGACGGTTTCGGACAACACTGGGCTACTAGTGAGCGTTTTGACGATGAAGTTGATCCGCATGAGCTAATGAGGCATTCGGCCAAGTATTACGCCAACATCCTTCTGCTCTATTCGCCGTTGATTCAGAAGCTGCTGGCGGGCGTACAGCAGCTCGGGATTCAAATCGATATGATTGCTCCCGATCATGGCCTCATCTGGCGCGGTCAACCCGGGAGAATCGTCGATGCTTATGTAGCCTGGAGTCAGCAGAAAAGCAAAGAGAAGGCCTTGATTATTTTCGATACCATGTGGCAGAGCACTGAAAAGATGGGCTACGCGATTGGCGACGGCTTGATACAGGAAGGAGTCAACTTCCAAATCTTCAATCTCAAGCATACCCATCGCAGCGACATCATGACCGAGGTCCTTGACGCCAGGGCAATCATTCTGGGCTCATCTACCCTCAACAACGGAATGATGCCGCCAATGGCCGATATGATCACCTATATGAAAGGACTCCGTCCGGCCAACAGAATAGGAGCCGCATTTGGTTCTTATGGATGGAGCGGAGAAGCTGTAAAGCTGATGTCCGAAGCCCTCGAGGAAATGAAAGTGGAATTGATCGATCCGGGTCTGCGAGTGAAGTATGCTCCTTCGCACGAAGATTTAACCAAATGTGTTGAATTGGGGCGCAAGATCGGCCAAGCGGTCAAAGCCAGAAGCTAGCCGACAGATCCAACAGAAGCAAAACGGGGCTGCCCCCCCGGGGGGACAGCCCGACACCTTTAGCTTACTAATTCCCGGTTTGCCGGAGACCCTTTGGGGAAACAAGAGCAGCATAATAGGGTGGGAGCGGGGCGGCTCAGAGCATGGTTCCTGTAAAAAAGACCACATGACCCTCCCATGGAAGGCTGATGGCTCCCAAGCTATTTGATTCGATCTTTCAGTGCCTTTCCCGGTGCAAACTTGACTACTTTGGCAGCAGGAATCTTTATTTTTTCACCGGTTCTCGGATTTCTTCCTTCTCTTTCGGCACGCCCTGCGACTTTGAAGCTTCCGAAACCCAACAGAGAAACCGACTCCCCTTTCTCCAAGGCGCTCGAAACGCCTTCTGCGAATGCATTGATGGCTGATTCCGCTGCTTTCTTGGTGATACCAGCCGCGTCGGCAACAAATGCGGTCAATTCTGCTTTGGTCATACTTTCCCTCCTTTTTGAAACAACCGATTCCCCGAACTAGAAAGCCGCCCCAACCCATCTTTAATACCAAATTATATCTCAAGTCCAGTGTTTTAATGCGGTTTTGTAGGTATTGGCAGCATTATTTTGCATTTCTCGGGTCTGGCAGATGGCGCCAAGGTGATTAAGTGAATTCAATGCGGCGTGGCGAGGATGTCGGACGGACCGGGAAGTCAGTGCTGAATTTCTGAACAAAAAGCTGTAGTTGACAACTGAATGACTTCCTCACCCGTTTGACGATGCGTGTGATACATCCATCCTGAACCGACAAGGGCAATTAAAGGGATTGGCGGACGGACTCCCGGGAATAAGATGACCACTGCGAGTGGGATGCCATCGGAGAACTCCCAAGGGGCCGGCCAATGCTTTCTTTCATACGCATAACCCTGAACATCTGGACTGTTCATGAGAAGCTGTTGGCCTACTCCTATTGCCGTGAACGATAACATGATGCAGGGCCCCCGGTGTGTCCAAGCGCGCGCCACGTGGCATGGTAGCTCAACCTCCGAAATATCCTCGGTTACTCAATAACACCTGGGCATCATATTTCAATCTTTGTATAGTTTGTAAACAACGTCCCTCATGGCGTGGTTGTAGGATACGCCCTGCTCCTGTAGAATAAACAATACTCAAGCTTGGCTTCCCCTGAATATCTGCGACCAGGAAAGAGAGACTATGCGTACTGAGCTCAGTGATTATCTCAAAACCATCAGCAATGATATTGTCGCGGAATTTCCGTCAATCCTGGTATTATATTTGTTTGGCTCTCATGCAGTCGGCACGGCGAGTCCGGAGAGCGATGTGGATATAGCCGTGTTCACGGACGGATCTGAAGGAGCCATGATGGATCTGGAGCTGGGCCTGTTTCTCCAGCAGCAGCTTAATCGCCCGGTGGATGTGGTTCTGATGCGGACAGCCTCGGCGGTCCTCAAGTATGAAGTTCTGCGCTGTAAAATCCGTATTTTTGAGAAGGACCCCGAATTGAGAGCGGTTTTGGAGGTCAAAGCGCTGCGTGAATTTCTCGATGCGCGGCATTACCAGGCAAGACGATCCCACAAGAGGAGATGAGTTGGTCAATCGTGCGATCATCCAGCGTCTTTTGAATAACCTCGAGGGGTATCTGAATGACTTGAGGAGCGCAACTGATATTACTCACGAAAAATACCTGTCAGATGTTCGGCTTCAACGTTTTGTGGAACGTACCCTGCAAATCGCCATCGAATGTTGTTTCGATGTGGTGCATCATATTATTTCCGATGAAGGTTTGCGAGAACCCGATTCCTACGCCGATGCATTCACCATTCTGGCCGAGCAGGGCATACTCCCATTTGAATCCCTCGAAGAATACCAGTTAATGGCCCAGTTCCGAAACAAAATCGTTCATTACTACGACAAAATCGATCCTGAACAGGTCTATGTGATTTTTCGAAAAAAACTTCAAACCTTTGACGAATTCAGAAACGGGATCGAGGAATGGCTCGAAGGTCGCAGCCCGTAATTGTCGCTGTTCGGAGAGGACAGGGACACCGCGAAAAAAAGATACCGTGATTTTGTCGAGTCGGTCGAAAACGGAAAGATTGAGAATCCGTCCGATGACGTCGTGGGCGGTGTTGTTTTGGGGCGAGTCGATTTCGTAAACTGGGTGAAGAAGACATTTTTGATAAGAGAAAAGAGAGTATTGGCCGACTAAACGTTTCGGATTACAGGATAGCCCCAGTGAACGCGAGGCCTGCGCCTCATGATTTGCCGGCGAGAGCCTGGCCGCCGGGCTGATGCGAGGGAGGTATACCACTACCGAAAGAAGCTGCTTACCACCAAATTAGGAATCGAACCTTCCCAAAAAACCACAGCGATCTACAAGACCCTCTAGAACATTTTATTCCTCACTTATCATTTTTTCTCACTTTTCCGACAATCGGTTACCGATCCGTTACCGAGCGTGTGACATTCAAAGGGAAAATCTAACGGGGGGAGGAAATGTCGGCTTGACAACCCCATTTCTTGGACCACGATTCAGTGAGATTAAGGTGGATTCCTCTCCACCCATTTCCCCGACGCCCGGAAATGGTTGTCATTTCGGGGCGTCTACCATTGTATTTTGAATATGTAAGGCTGATACATAAGGCCACCCGTTGGGATAGCGGGTCGGGATGTAGAGCCGATCCAATCTGGTTGCCTCGTGATGGATGGTGCCAAACGTCGGCTCGCTGACAACCAGCTTCTCTACCATGGTGCGCAGGGAATGCGTGAGGACGACTCTCTCCCCCAAAGCATACAAACAAGCCTTCAAAGCTTTTTCGCCAGCTTGTTGGGCAAGGAAGCAACCGATGTTGAAATGTCCTCCTTCACCGAGACGTTCCTCAAA